>NZ_CVTO01000148.1:9407-124289 GCF_900004715.1 Pseudomonas sp. 24 E 13 | reverse complement strand
ACCGAAGTGGCGGGGCAGTCGGCCAAGGTCATCGTGGCCAACCCGTACGGCGTGACCTGCGCCGGTTGCGGCTTTATCAACACGCCCAACGTCACCCTGACCACCGGCAAACCCATCATCGACCCGACCGGCCAGTTGAAAAGCTACCAGGTCGATGGCGGCGCGGTGACCATCGACGGCGAAGGCCTGAACGCCAGCAACGTCGACCGCTTCGACATCATCACCCGCTCGGCCAAGATCAACGCACAAATCAACGCCCGCGAACTCAACGTCATCGCCGGGCGCAACGACGTCGATGCACAAAGCCTGAAAACCACCGCCCGCGCCGATGACGGCAGCGCCAAACCCGAGCTGGCGATCGACTCGTCGGCCCTGGGCGGCATGTACGCTGGCGCGATCAAATTGGTGGGCACCGAGGCCGGTGTGGGCGTCAAGCTCGACGGCACCTTGGCGGCCAGTGGCGGCGATATCCAGCTCGACGCCAATGGGCGCCTGAGCATGGTCAATGCCAAGGCCAGCGAAGCGGTGGTGATCAAGGCCGACCAGCTTGACGCCACGGGTGCGGTGTATGCCGGTACCCGAATCGATGCGCAAACCACCACAGGCTTGAGCAACCAGAAAAGCCTCGCCGCGCGCGACAGCATCAGCCTGACCAGCAGCGGGCAGGTGATCAACAACGGCATCATCGAGGCCGGCGTGAATGCCGATGAAAGCCGCAATACCAACGGCGACGTCAACCTGACGGCGGCGAGCCTGAAAAACAGCCAAAGCGTGGTTGCCAGTCGCACCCTGACGGTCGCCGCTGCACAAACCCTGGATAACCAGGGCGGCACCTTGAGCGGTGTGAAAACCGTGGCCAGCGCAGGCCAGTTCGATAACCGGGGCGGCCGGGTTCTGGGGGCCGACGCGCTCAAGGTCAATGCCTCCGGCCTGGATAACCGAGCAGCTGGCTTGGTGCACAGCGATAACAGCACCGACGTCACGGTGACGGCGGCTCTGGATAACCGGAACGGCCGAGTAATAGGCCTCAAGAACCTGACGCTCAACGCCGGGCAATTGACCAACGATAACGGCTTGGTCGCGAGCCAACAGCAGGCCCAGCTAACCGCCGGGGCGTTGAGCAACCGGGCGGGCGAAATTTCCGCCCAGCACACCACCCTTAGCGCCACGTCGCTGGATAACCGTTCCGGCAAACTGCTGGGCAGCCAACTCAACTTGACCGCCAGCGGCGCCATTGATAACCGCCTGGGGATTTTCTCCGCCACCAGCCTGCTGACGGTGCAAGCCGCTAGCCTGGATAACAGCGACCAAGGCTCCGTCGCCAGCCAGGGCAACCTGACCGCGACCATCGCCGGGCTGCTCGACAATCACAATCAAGGCAACCTGGTCAGCCAAGGGGCCCAGCAGGTTCGGGTCGGTCAACTGAACAACGCCCAGGCTGGGCTGGTATCGAGTAAAACCACCCTGGCGCTGCAGGGCGATACCCTGGCCAACCAGGGCGGCCTAGTGATCGCTGATGGTGCATTGACCCTGACCGGTGGCAGCGTCGACAACAGCAATGGCGGCCAACTGAGCAGTGATAGCCGGTTGACGCTCAATGCCAACCATCTGGAAAACGGCGCCGGTCGAATCAGTGCCAAGGGTGATCTGCAGGCCACCGTCGGCGTGCTCAACCAGCAAGCGGGTGAGTTGGTCAGTGAAGGCGTGCTGAGCCTTACTGGCACCTCGGTGGACAACCGCAACGGCGGTCTCATTGCCGCCACCAACGGCGTTGATTTGCGCAGCCAAACCGTGCTCAACCAGCAAGGCGAGATCTCCAGCCAGGCCAAGGTGCTGCTGGTGGCCGACCAGTTGAACAACAACGCCGGCAAGGTGATTGGTGACAGCGGCTTGAGCCTGACCGTGCAACGCCTGCTCAACCAGAGCAAAGGCCTGCTGGCGGGACGTGAGGGCCTCGTACTGAACGGCGGTCAACTGGATAACAGCTTGGGCGGCCGCATCACCAGCCAGAAAGGCCTGAATATCAACCTGACCGGTGACCTGCTCAACCATGACCAAGGCACCTTGCTCAGTGAAGGCGCGTTAACGGTGAAGGCTGGCACGCTGGACAACCGACAGGGCGGCATTCTGTCCGCCGCCAACGCGCTGTCGATCACAACCGACGGCCAACTGAACAATCAGGCGGGCAAGCTGCTGGCCGATGGCACGGCCACCCTGGTGAGCGCTGCGCTGAACAACAGCCAGGGCGGTGTGATCAGCGCCAAGCAACAGGTTGACGTGCGCAGCGCAGGGCTGGACAACAGCCAGCGCGGCAGCATCAGCAGTGACGCCGGCATCACCCTCAATGCCGGGCAACTGGACAACAGCCAGCAAGGTTCGATCTTTGCCAAGTCCACGGTCAAGGCCACCCTGACCGGGCTCGACCAGCATGACCGTGGCGAATTGGTCAGCGATACCCACATCGATCTGGACTTGAACCATGGGCAACTGATCAACCGCGATCACGGGCTGATTGCGACCCCCGGCCAATTGCTGCTGAGCAACCTGGGCAGCGTCGACAACAGCCAGGGCGGCGAGATTTCCAGCACCCAATCCTTCCTGTTGACGGCCGACGCGCTGAACAACCGGGGCGGCAAAGTCATCAGTGGCGACAGCCTTCAGGTGCGCATCGCCAAGGCGCTGGATAACAGCCTCGAAGGTGTGTTGTCAGCCAGGCACCTCTTGCAGGTGGATGCCGATAGCCTGGACAACCAGGCCGGTGGCGCCCTCGCCAGCCGTGGCGCGCTGGACCTGAAGGTCACAGGCCTTCTCGACAACCATAACCAGGGGCTGATTTCTGCTGCTACCGCGCTGACTACAACCTCCGGCTCATTGAACAACAGCGACAAGGGCCGTCTCTCGGCCGGCACGCTGCAGACTCTCAACACCGGCGCGCTGGATAACCGCCAGGGCGGGCAACTGGTCAGCGATGGCAGCCTGACAATCACCGCAGCTGATGTGGATAACCGCAGCGGCGTGATCGGCAGCCAGCACGCCTTGAACCTGACCGTCGCCAACCTCGACAACAGTGCGGGCCTGATCAACAGCCAAAGCGATCTCACCTTGGTGGGCCAGCGTGTGGACTCAAGCCAGGGCGGAGAAATCTCGTCCAAGGGCGACTTGAAACTCACGGTCCAGAAGCTGATCCAGCGCCAGGGCCGCTTGATCGGCGAACGCGCCGTGAGCCTCGACCTGCAAGGCGGCGATCTGGACAACAGCGCGGGCTTGATCAGCGCCAATGGACCGTTGACCTTCGCGCGCCTGGCCAACCTGACCAACCGTGAACAAGGCGAAATCTCCAGCCAGGCGGGGTTCAGCGTGGCCGCCAAGCGCATTGATAACGGTGGTCGCGGGGTCATCCTCAGTGCCGATCAATTGCGTCTCGAAGCGGATGCCGTGGTCAACGCTGACAAGGGTTTGATCTCCGGCTGGAATGGCCTGACGGTCGTCGGGGGCAGCCTGGACAACAGCGCCGAAGGCACGTTGTCGAGCAAGAGCGGTACCCTGCTCACCACGCTCACCGGCACGCTGGATAACCACGCGGCAGGTGCCCTGGTCAGTCAGGGCACGCAAACCATCAGCGCGGCGAGCCTGAACAATGATCAAGGGATCATCTCAGGCCAGGCGGATGTCAGCCTCACCGTCGCCGGGCGCCTGGACAACAGCAACGGCGGCTTGATTTCCGCCGGTCAACACCTGGGTTTCAACCATGCCCAGAGTGAAATCCTCAACCGTGGCGGCCAGATCAGTGCTGCCAACATCACCCTGGTTGGCCAAAGCCTGGACAACAGCGCTGGTCAACTGATCAGCCAGGGCACCCTGGAAGGCACCCTCAGCGGTGCGCTGATCAACGCCAACAACGCCCGTCTGGCCAGTGGCGCAGCCCTGCTGCTGAACGCGTCGAGCCTGGACAACCGGGGCGGCCAACTGGTCAGCCAGGACCGGCTCGACCTGACCCTCGCCGACGATCTGGATAACCGCGACAAAGGCACCCTCGCCAGCCAGAAAGACCTGGTGATCAAGCTGTTGGCCGGTGACATCAACAACCAGCAGGACGGCCTGATTTTCAGCCAGAAGGGCAAGCTCGATCTGGCCGCCCGTACCCTGAATAACCAGAAAGGCACGCTGCAAAGCCAAGTCGATAACCGGCTACGTCTGAGTGGCGACCTGAACAACCAGGGCGGCCGGGTCGACAGCCTCAGTGGCAACCTGGACCTGCAAACCGCCAGTGTGGTCAACACCGCCGGCGGCATACTCAACAGCAGCAAGGGCTGGATCAAACTGGTCAGCGGCCTGTTCGACAACGGCAGCGGGATCACCCAGGCGCAATCGCTGGACATCACCGCCAACGGCGGCTTGCTCAACCAACTGGGGCACCTCTCGGCCCTGGGCGGTGAAAACCGTATCGTCACCAGCACCTTGAATAACCAGGGTGGCGGTGTGTATGCCGATACCTTGCTCAAGGTCACGGCCCAGGATTTCGATAACCAGGGCACGGCTGCCGGCAATGGCGGCAAGGTCGGCGCGCGCACCATCGACTTCGGCCTGACAGGCGCCCTGAGCAACCGCTTTGGCCTGATCGAAAGCGACGACACCCTGGGCCTCACCGCGCAAACCATCAGCAACGTGGGCGGTACGCTGCGGGCCATGGGCCGCACCGGTTCCACCCGCATCAGCACACTGGGGCTGTTCGATAACCGCCTCGGTGCGCTGGAAAGCGCCAACGAAGCGCTCGACCTGCAAGCGGCCAGCCTGGACAACAACGGCGGGCGCATCGTGCACACCGGCAGCGGCACATTCGACCTGACGTCCGACCAGGTCACCCGTGCCGGCGGCAGCTTCGTCACCAGCGGCCAACTGGACATCACGGCCGCCAAGTGGACCAACAGCAGCGTAATTCAGGCCGCACGCCTGAACCTCGACATCGGCGAGTTCACCCAGACCGCCAGCGGCCAGTTGCTGGGCGCACAAAGCCTGACCGGCGTCGGCGGCACCTGGACCAACGAAGGCCTGCTGGCCAGCGATGGCACCCTCAACCTGACACTGACCGGTGGCTACAGCGGCAACGGCCGCATCAGCAGCCTGGGCGCCATGAGCCTCACCAGCGCCCGCATGGAGCTGGGCGATAACGCACGCATTGCCGGCGGTGCACTTACCCAGGTCAACAGCACCACCCTGAACAATCGCGGGCGCCTGACCGCCATCGGTGACCTGACCGTCAACGCCACCACCTTGAACAACTACGGCACCCTGGGCGGCGCTGGAAAGGTCCGCCTGAACGCCACTCACCTGCTCAACGAAAAGGGCCTGGTCTTCAGCGGCAACGACATGACGTTGCGCGTCAATGATTTCAGCAACCGCTATGGCGACGTCTACAGCCTGGGCGGCCTGGACATCGCCCGCGACGACGCCAACGGGCGCAGCGTCCTGATCGAAAACGTCTCCGGCACCCTGGAAAGCACCGGCAACATGCGTTTGCTGGCCGACACCCTGAGCAACCGCCGCGACCAATTCAGCACCGAAATGAAACTGGTATCGGGCAGCTTCGACACCTACTACGACGACTTCTGTGACGGCAAGGGCTGTGAAGTGCACTTCCGCTCGGTTGAGCGCTACGAGGACGTCGTCACCGGCAGTTCCCCCACGGCGTATATCTCATCGGGTGCAGGCCTGACCGTTGGGGCGCAAACCGTCGACAACCTCTACAGCTCAATCTCGGCTGCGGGCAATATCCAGATCGATACCGGTGTACTGAACAACACAGGCGCAGCAGGTGGCGAAGATCGCCACTTCGACTCGGAGTTCTATACCCGCAACGACAGCGTCTACAACACGTTTATCACGCGCAGGGATCAGTTCAACCTCTACAACAACCCCAACTCGGCCGACTACCGTCCCGGCGAAATGACCATCGCCAAGCTGAGAGACGGGATCGGTAACTTCTATAACGATTCCAGTTATGTCGTCGCCACCGCTGGACGTGTGATTGCCCCCGCTGTTATTCAGGCGGCTGGATCCGTCACTGTTAACGCCACGCAGCAAATCAACAACAGCGTGATCCGCGCCAACGCCACGGATATCAATACGCCGGCGCAAAACCGCAACATTAACTCCGACGTGTTTGCCTCCACGGTCAAACCGGCGATCACTGCGCAACTGCCGCCGGACCTGGCCCAGCGTCAGGTCAACCCGGTGACCTTGCCTGGCTTCAGTTTGCCGACCAGTCAGAACGGCTTGTTCCGCCTCAGCGGCCAGGCCGCAAAGGCCGGCGCAGCGGGTAAAACCGCCACCGGCAGCGCTGATTTCAGCGTGAACGGGCGAGTGGTCAGCGCCGCCGAGCGCGAGAAAACCCTCGACTACAGCGCCGTGCAAGAGCGCGGCTTCAGCCTCGATGGCCAGCCGGTCAGCGGCGCGGTCACTGGCCAGGGCCCGCGGGTGCTGGACAGCCGCGCGCCTTCGGTCACCCGCGTGCAGGGTGTGCCGGACATTGCCCCGGTGGATAACAGCCACAAATACCTGATCGAAACCAACCCGGCGCTCACTGACCTCAAGCAGTTCATGAGCTCCGACTACCTGCTCGGCAAACTCGGCTACAACCCTGACGCCAGCTGGAAGCGCCTGGGCGACGGCCTCTACGAACAACGCCTGATCCGCGAAGCCGTGGTCGCCCGCACCGGCCAGCGCTACATCAACGGCCTCGCCAGCGACGACGCGCTGTTCCGCTACCTGATGGACAACGCCATCTCCTACAAGGACTCGCTCAACCTGCAACTGGGCGTGTCGCTGACCGCCGAGCAAGTGGCGGCGCTGACCCACGACATCGTCTGGATGGAAGAGGCCGAGGTCAACGGCGAGAAAGTCCTGACCCCCGTGCTTTACCTGGCCCAGGCCAACAACCGCCTGGCCCCCAACGGCGCGCTGATCCAGGGCCAGGACGTGAGCCTGATCAGCGGTGGCGACCTGCACAACAGCGGCACCCTGCGCGCCACCAACAACCTGAGCATGGTCGCGGGCAACATCGACAACAGCGGCCTGATGCAAGCCGGCAACCGCCTGGAAATGCTCGCCACCGACTCGATCCGCAACAGCCGTGGCGGCATCATCACCGGCCGCGACATCAGCGCCACGGCCGTGACCGGCGACATCATCAACGAGCGCACCGTCACCACCTTCAAGCGTGACGGCGAGCGATTCCAACTGCGCGACGACGTGGTCAGCGATGCCTCGCGCTTCGAAGCGACCGATACCTTGAGGCTTAACGCCGGCCGGGATGTGCTCAACGTAGGCAGCACGCTGAAAGCGGGCGGCAACGCCAGTGTGACCGCGGGCCGCGACGTAGTGATCGCCAGCCAGACCGAAGAAGACAGCGCCGCCTACCAGCGCCGCCGGGTCAAGAGCACCGAACAAACCCTCCTGCAACACGGCTCCAGCGTGGAGGTGGGCGGCAACCTCGCCATCGACGCCCGACGCGACATCGCCGTGGTCGCCAGCACCGTCAGCGCGGCCAAAGACCTCAGCGTCAAAGCCGGCGAAAACCTGACCCTGGCCGCTGCCGCCAACGAACAGCACGACTACTCCAAAGGCAAAAAAGGCCAGACCAAAACCACCACCCAACTGGACAGCGTCACCCAACAAAGCGCCGAACTCAAAGCCGGCGGCGACCTGATCGCCGTAGCCGGCACCGACCTGACCCTGGTCGCGAGCAAAATCAGCGCAGGCAACGAAGCCTACGTGCATGCCGACAACGAACTGCAACTGCTGGCCGCGCAAGACAGTCACTATTCGCTGTATGACATGAGCAAGAAGGGCAATTGGGGCAGCAAGAAGACCCAGCGGGATGAAGTGACCGATGTGAAGAATGTCGGGAGCGAGATCAAGACGGGGGCTGACCTGACGCTGGAAAGTGGTGGGGATCAGAAGTATCAGGCTGCGAAGCTCGACAGTGGCGGGGATATTGCGATTGTCAGTGGTGGGGCGGTGACGTTTGAGGCGGTGAAGGATCTGCACGACGAGAGCCACACCAAGAGCAAGGGTGACCTCGCCTGGACCAGCTCCAAGGGTAAGGGGAATACCGACGAGACGCTACGTCAGACGCAGATGATTGCAGAAGGCAGCGTCGTGATCAAAGCCGTCGATGGCTTGAAGATTGATATCAAACACATCGATCAGAATACGGTTAGCCAGACGATTGATGTAATGGTTAAAGCCGACCCGCAACTGGCTTGGTTAAAAGAGGCCGAGCAGCGTGGAGACGTGGATTGGCGCCAGGTTAAAGAACTGCACGACAGTTTCAAATATAGCAATTCAGGCTTAGGCGCCGGCGCACAAATCATCATTGCGATCATTGTTACGTACTTCACGATGGGGGCCGCCAGCGGTGTAATCGCCTCTACGGGGGTGGGGACGTCGATGGCTAGTGCCACGGCTGCTTCTACCGCCGTGTCTGCTGCAGGCTGGGCCAATGCTGCGGGCAGCGTCATAGCGGGTGGCATGGCGAGTAACGCTACGATCAGCGCCATCAATAACCGGGGCAACCTGAGCACCGTCTTCAAGGATGTCACTTCCAGCGATGCGATGAGGGGCTATGTAGTATCCGGTGTAACGGCTGGCTTGACTGCTGGTGTATATGACAAATGGACCGGCACTCAGACCGGCACTTCCACTGCACTATCCAACTCAGGTGCGGTTGCGACCGTGAGTCCGTTGAGCACTTGGCAAGGCGTGGGGCAGTTCACGACTAACCAGGTACTGCAAAACGGTACGTCCGTATTGCTGGATCGAGCGCTCGGAGGGGAGGGCCGCCTGGGTGATGCGTTGCAAAATAGCTTGGCCAATGCATTCGCGGCCTACGGTTTCAACCTGATTGGCGATACCACCAGAGGTCACTTGGCCGATGGGGGCATCGCCAAGATCGGGCTACATGCAGTGATGGGCGGGTTGGCGGCTGAGGCCTCGGGAGGGGATTTCCGCACGGGCGCCCTGGCAGCTGGCGTGAATGAGGCATTGGTAGATAGCCTTTACAAGAACTACGCCGACATGCCCGATGACCAGAAGAAACGTTTACTGGTCATGAATTCGCAGGTGGTCGGTGTACTTGCTGCATCGGTACAGAGCGGTGCTGACGCTGAAAGTCTGCAAACGGGCGCATGGGTGGCGGGTAGTGCGACACAGTACAACTACCTGTTTCACCAGGAAGTGGAGGAGATGACTGAGGAGGTTGCTAGCAAGAAAACCGAGGCTGAAAAAAACGAGGTGCGTGCCCGCTACGCGCAACTTGACGGAGCTAGAGACGCGGAGCTGCGGTCGGTTTGCCAAGCTGCTCCCGCTGCATGTGATGCAGTATCAAATCGTTTAATCGCGGATGAGCCCAAGCTGCGTGAGTTGGCCAAATCGCTCTATGCACAAGGTCATACCAGTGAAGCCACTACGATTGCGGCAATTATCATCAGCAATAACACCTCGGCGACGTTAACGATAGCAACGGAACTGGCGGCATTGCGGGATGGTGACCAGTCTTCATTCTGGGACGCTGCTGCTGGTACATTACTAGGCGCGTCGCTTGGAGGTATGAGGCCGGGTGGAGGTGGCGTCGGTGCAAAAGCGACAGGCAAACTGCCTGTTCCCAACGATCTTCCGACAAATATCCATGCAGGACAGCAGGGGAAACATATCAAAGGCCACAATAACTTTGAGGAAGGACGTAGTTATTTTAATAATGGCGTCGACCCGGCTGAACTTTTAGGTGGAGTCCACAGTGGTAAATATCCGATTGTTGGTTCCGGGGCTCGTGGTAACCCGATTGTGGATTTTGGAAGACCGATAGGTATTGACGGACGGACAGGGCAGCCTGTAACCAAAGGTCAAGTCCACTATGGGAAAAATGGTGCCCATATTGTTCCAGATGCGAGGAACTAAGATGCTATTCGCGAAAAAATTGCCGGATTGGCTCGTGGCGTGCTTCCGCATTGCGCTACTTGGCGAGATATACCCTAATATTAGAGCCATCGCCGTCGGATATCATGATGGTGGTTTTGTGTTAATTCGATACTATCTTGATCGTCAGCCAACAGACTTTGATTTGGAGAGCCTGGAGGTTGTAGCTACAAATTTAGATGCACTGGGAGGGAAAGAGCAGGCGATCAACAAAATTGATATCCAGTGCGTGCATGCGGCGGGTGCTAAGCGAGATTTAGATCCGATTAGTGGATTTGTATACTCTAGGCGAGAGCACGAATAAAAAGGTCCAGAAGGCACTGCCACGATTGGAGGTCAAGCAGCTTCTACACTTCCGAAGACCTTTGGCGAGTCGGTCCTCGGTCATAACACCCAGATTGGTGTGCGAAATAGTAAAGCGGGGAAAAATGGGGTCAGACCACTATTCTTCTGGCGGAGCACTAAACGTGGTCTGACCCCTATTTTTCCTAGTCAGCAACCTAGTCGGGTCTTGTCAAATGTCGACAGGCGGGGTAACCCTCAACCGGGGAAAATCTATGAATTTGAGGTTCCAGCTCCAGGCGGCGGTATCAAAACAGTGATGATCCGTGATGATGCTGGAGGGGGCATGATTTCGGTTCAGGTAACTCACAAAATCGAGGGCCCCACTGTAACGACGCATCTGGAAAACACTATGACTACTAATATTAAAGTTGTAAGTACACCAGATATTTCGATGATTAACGAAGTGATTGGCACTATTTATGCTTCAGAGGATTCTGAGTTAGTACTATCGGCAGCTAGCTTTTTAGTAAGTGATGTTTTAAAGGGGGCGCTGATTGGTGTGCTGGGCTTTGTTTATAGTCTGATCAATAAGAACATGCCTGATTATAATGTTTGGTTGTTTTTAGGTAACTCTGCTTGGCAGCCTGACACGAGAATCGTGCGCTATCGAAAATTGTGGGGAGCGCTGAAATTTCGAGGAAATGTAGTTTTGGGCAGTGATTCATATGAATCTGTCGTTGAGGCTAATGGGAAGCTAAAATTTTTTGGAGCTGTACGCCTTTCAGAGCTATCTATCGCAACTGTAATTGATGTGATTGTTGATGAACGTTGTTCGTATATCGTAGCATTGCCAAAGAATTTTGAAGTGCAAAGTGCTCTTAATATTGGATGGTCTGGAAATTTGTCTGAGGATTTCGGTCTTTGTTGTTGTGTGTGTGAAAAAAAAGGGTTGCTTATTAAGCAGGTCGGTGAGTTTGATGATCGTGAGCGAGGTTTTGTATCTATTGGTTTGCCAGGACGCATAGAAAAACTATTGAATTAAATCGGTGAAAAAGGGGGGGGGCAGCGCTATCAAATCAATGGGTAAAACATGCCGATTTTATCCGTCTTCGACGTCCACTGGGCAGCCTTCAGCTTCATTAAGGGAAAAATGGGGTCAGATCACTATTCTTCTGGCGGAGCACTAAACGTGGTCTGACCCCTATTTTGCCAAGGCGCGACACCGGAGCAGAGGTCTGAAGCACTGAGAGGTGTTGTCAGAGGCGACGGGTATGAAGGGCCTGGACATGACTATGTTGCTGGCTGGGTCTATATACCTGGTGCTCTCGGGCTGGCAGTGGCTACACCTGAACTGTTGATGGGGTGCGCGTTTGCTCCGCTGGCATGCAACCAGGCTGCAATAGCCGCTGCGGAAGTGGCGGGCGGGAATGCTACTCTCGGGGGGACGGCGTTTGGTGTGTTTGGTGGCGGGGCGCTGGCTGTTGCTGGTGGTGTAAAAACGGTTGCAAAAGGCGGGGCAAAACCTCCAAAAAACGTAGAGGAAATTACAAACCCACCCCAGGCGCCGATAATTCCGTCTGGATGGGTAAGTCAACCGGGAAAAAAAGGTGGTGAAGTCTACTTTCCGCCGGGAACTGACCCGGCGAAGGGAGAACATATACGAGTTATGCCGCCTGGTTCATCAGCTGTTCCCGGCTATGAGAGTGGCTATTGGCGCTGGCAAAACTCTGGGAAGCAGCCGATGAATCCTGCGACTGGAAAGCCGGGTATCGGTCCGGGAGACACACATATACCTCTTCCACCTGATTCTTTACCGCCCGTTCGTCGCTAAAATTATGGATTAAATTAGGGTGATATATGAGCATGTTGTCTGATGATTTTGATTTTCTACTGCTATCGGGCTGTTATTTGGAAATGATTTCTTTTGGAGTTCGTATCACTAAGCTAGACTTTTCAAGGCCGCAGACGTTCCCTGGTATATCTCCGTATAAAGTTTCTTTCTGCGTAGAAGCTGGGTTGAAGTATCGAATTGGAAGTGTTATTGGTCGCCGTGATTTTGCTGACTCGTCAACCAGTGCACCTTTGTTAGACTTTTTGTTAATGGACGTTCAGTCGGTTGAGGAAATTAATCCTGCTACGCTGCAGATAACATTCTGTACGGGAGATACAATTGTAGTCGAGCCTGACGACACAGGTGACTATGAATCTTACTCAATTTATCTTAACTCCGGTGACGTAATCGTAATATGACGTTGGAGGTAGGATTAACGCATAAAGGAAACAGTTTGTTAGTTTTCAGAGATTGAGTTGACGGATAATAGAATAAATATTTTGGGAAGCAGGGAAGCAGGGAAGCAGGGGTGCAAAAGCTGCGGCAAATGGCAGTGGGCCAGCTAAGGGCTTCTTAGAAGTCAGTGATGCATATTCGTCCTCTAAAGCTGTACAAGGGTTGAGTAATTCAAAACCTATTGACTTTATTTACGATCCGGCTAGTCAGCGCTTCATCATGGGGCGGAATCAATTTGGGCATGATGGGATATTGGATGCTGGAAAAATCCCTTCATCTGACGCTATCGTCGGCGGCGGGATCTGGAAGGAAAATGGAGTTCTTCGAACCTATGAATGGAGCTGACATTACGGGATGAACTGGACTCCCGAGCTTCGTGAGCAGTTCAAGTCCTTTATGAGCAGCCATGGGGTGGATGTTACCCATACTCCCGGGATATCTAGATGATAGATGATCTGAAAAAAAAGCTATTGATGGAGCTCGGTAAACTAGATGCTCCATGGATAAAAAAAATTGAGTACAACTCTGAAGGGGCTAATTTGAGTTGGCTTCCTGTAGCAAAGTTGTGTGGGGGGCGTTTTCTTTTGGGGCTTACTTCCAAGGGGCTTTGGGCTAGATCGACAGAGTCTGTTGTTCAGACAGTCAGCGACGAAACTACGTGTGTATTTTTTCTGCCAGTGTTAGAAGATCTACCAGAAGTGGTTCGTTGCAAGATGATCGATGGGCTTAAAGGTTATGGGCTTTCCGAGGAGTTCATAGACTTATTTCCATTTGAGCAAATTGTTTTGGCAGGTCTTAGAAGTCAGAGTGAGTACTGGTCTGGTTTGGCGTTGAAATGGGCTTTATTCGTCCCGAGATCTAATAGCTTAGAGGCGGAGCTGGAGGCGTTGAGTAAAGATGGAGAGACTCAAAAAATACGTCACTCGGCCAGAAAAATAGCTAAGCAGCTAAAAGTTTTGGGGAAATAGGGGTCAGGCCACTATTCTTCATAAGGTGGCCAAGGAGATTATCAGTCAGGAACCGGACCAGATTTCAGATAGCGAATCCGGATTGCCGGCACTGCACTACATCACGCTCGTGACTTGATAGCGAACTGCCTAGGAAAAGAAAGCTATGAAACGGATTTTTGCATCAACGTTCGTCCTCACTCTTGCAGCTCTTTTGAGTGCATGCGCAATCCCATACGAAACCCCGGAAGCACGCGCCAATATAGAACGCGATCTGAAGCTCAACTCAGACGATATCGTCTCCATATCGCAAATCAACTGGTGTTTATTTCCCTATGGTGATCTGAACGTGTGCCAGCCTAGGAACGGCCTGGGTGTAGTGACCAAGACCAATCTAGTACTAGCATATTTTAAAGGCGGCATGTATGAGAGCGCGGTAGTCATCAACACCAGCGATATTCAATGTGCACACATGCAAAATGGAAGAACCGAGGCCGGTGATTTTTACGTATTCACTGAGCCTTATGCCGCACTGCTGAGGTTAGTCCCCATAACTGGTGCCTTAGCACTCGAAAAGAAGGACCAGTTTCTGAGTGTACTGGCACCTCCAAGCACTGAAACCTTCACGGGTGTGCAAGGGAATTTTATTCAGGATACAGGGCGTAAGAATTATTCTGCTTCGGCTGTACCAGGAGGAAGCTATGTGGGGACTAGCAAGAGCGTTATGCAGATTATTAATCCGTGCACGAAGGGAAGAACTGCACAATGACTATTGAAACACATCGCGACTATCCGCAACCCATAACGTGGGATCAACCTCGACTACGCACCTGTTTCCGTTGTCTCTCCTGGCCCGCTCAGGAAAAATGGGGTCAGACCACTATTCTTCTGGCGGAGCACTAAACGTGGTCTGACCCTGAGGAAGCCTTAAATTGTCAGTGGTTGTGTATCTGATATGGGAAATAATAAGTGAAGCCAAAAACGGTAGGTTGGTACCTATTGGGTACACTAGTGGCGTATTTTTTTCTGGTTTTTTTTGTGGTGGGTGTTGTCGGTAATTTGCTTGTTGCGACAATTTCATATTTTGAGCTGGGTCATTGGACGCTTGAGGCTGGAATTATCAATGTCTCTCTGAAAATAGCTCTTTACTGCGGGGGGCCAGTAGGTGCGGGTATTTGGATGTTGTCATGGTTAAAAAGTCGTAAAGACAATAAAAGGTACTAGTATTGGTTGGAAAGTTATCCAGGCGACGTTGATAAAATGCCTACTGGCAAGCTGACTAGCATGGATCACGCTCGAATTGCCGCAGCCAGTGAGGTGGGGACCGACGTTTAGCTTGATCCGGAAATATCTCCAGTAGGCTTTCGATTATCTGGAAAAATTAGCAGCCTAGTGCCCGGTTTGTAGGTCCTTTGGACCTCATGGGAGCCTGCGTTATCTCAAAAACGCTGCTCAGATAAGTGAAAAGCGTCTGAGAAATATTTCATTCCAGGCACCCTGGCCACCTAAAGCTTACTTACAACGAAACCCCTCCGGCATCGTAACCGTGTAATTACGCTGCACCCGATCCTGGAAATTCAGATTGCGCAGCCCCTGTTCCACCAAAAAGGCTTCTACCTTCGCGGCCTGGCAGTCGTCGTTGTAGGACGATGCCCGCAGCACGTACACCGCGCGCTTGCTCGCCTCATCCCGGGCGGTGGCCCTGAACGTGGTGAGGGTGGTGTAGCCGGTGCGCTCAGAGGTGCCTACGGGGCCGTAGGTGGTGTTTGGGGTGCTGGTGCAGGTCAGCTGGTCGGTTTTCTTTTTGTTCTTCTTGCACTGCGTGGTGGTGCTGTTTGCCACCTGGCCGTATTCGGTGGCGGTATAGCGGTAGGTGACTTGCTTGCTGTCGACGTCCAGGGTGACGGTCATTTTGATCGGTGCATGGTCTTTGGGCAGGGTGGTGTCGGTGAAGACATTGCGAAAGCCCTGGTCCTTCATGGCGCTGACCATGTCGCGCAGGTAGTAGCGGGCGTTGAGCGCGTTTTCGTCGCTGCCGCCGGTGGACGTCACCAGTACGGTGGCCTGGCGGTCGAAGTGGTAGTCGGGGTCAGGCGTTGCGTTGATTGCTACGTCCATTTGCGTGGCGCATCCACTGAGCATTGCGGTCAGTAGCAAGAGCGTGCAGAGCAAGAAGCGGGTCATGGAAAAAACCTTACAACTGGGAATTGGGTAAAGGCTGGACGATTGAGTCCAGCGAAAAACAACCCTCAATCGTGCTGCTGCGACATCAGGGCCGCAGGCATGCCGGCAGAGACCGAATTTCTAGTATTGTCTGAGCAGGATAGTCAAAAAATGACACGAGTCGACCGGATTATGTCGTGTAGATCTGTTATCTATTTAAAGATAGCTCCCTGCAAACTACTCTCTGCAGGGAGCTAGGTGTTGATCAGATGCTACGACCTTAATGCCAATTGGCCGCAAGGACTGGCTGAAGGGCCTGCTGCTCTGATGTTGCAAGACTTGTTAAACCAGCGGCGGGAGGTGAGAACGCAGCCATAGCCTGCACTAAAAGCTCAACATTCCGATCAGATAGGCTTTTACCATCACCCGTGCTGATAGTGCTGGGGCGCTGTGGCGCACTAGCATACCAATTGAGTACCGTTACTTCTTCCTTAGAACCAAGCACAGAAATTTGCAAATCCTGTCCAGCATGCTCAAACCATAGCTTATCAGGCGTAATATCCTTGCCAAATACCAAGGTACTCATAGACCCACGGAATCCTAGATCGTAACTACCGTGCCCAACCTCCACCGTAGCCATAACACCACTGACAGTCGCTGTATTTGTACCATCTCCTAGTTTCACTTTTGCCATTGACTCCGTATTGACAATGGTATTGTCGCCATTGCCGACAGTCAGCTCTTGAATTGCACCTTGGATTGTGTTCTTTCCATCTCCAACCGTAACCGCTCTCGTCCGACTTGCGACAGTTATTATATTGTCACCATTACCGACTGACAGTTTCTGATAAATACCCGTTATAATATTTTTCCCGTTACCAACAGTAGCGCTAGAGGTATTATCAGTCGAGTCAATAGTGTTCTTACCATCGCCAGCGACTAATGTTCCCATCATGCCATTGAGCCTAACTGTATTATCCCCATTACCCAATGTAACTTTCGCGCTAAATCCAGTGACGGCAAGATCGTTATCAGCTAGATCAGGCAAATTAACGATCGCAAACGGAGTGTTCACGGGTACGGTAGTAGTTTTGACTGGTGCAATCTGTGTTGGTTTATCTACAATAACGGGCGAAGGGGTTACAGTTCCACCTGTGACCGGGGGAGTTGGCACCACCAGGTCAGTAAGATCTGTTGGCTTAGGAGTAGTCATTTCAACCGGTTTAGTTCGATCAATACCTCGCTCCGCCAAAATTTCGTCAACCGATTTTATTTTTACTTCTGTTGGTCTTGTATCAATACCACCGCCAACGTCTCTACCGCCAACTATTGGCGTGGGGGTAGTCATATCAACCGGTTTAGTAGGATCAATACCTCGCTCTGCTAAAATTTCTTCGGCAGTTTTTAATTTTGTATCCGTTGGAAGACGATCTCGACCCGCCAAAAGCTCTTCGACAGTTGGTCTTTTAGGAGTATCGATTGGTGGAATAGGAGGTAGAACAACAGCCGGTATATCAATTATTGGACGTTCGATAGAGGGCTCCAGTGTGCCCGGCACGGTAATCGTCGGATGCAATGGATCAGGGGTAGTCACAACCGGAGGGACTACCGAAGGAGTAATAGGGACTAGATCCAGCGCATGGGTAGCGAATATGAAGTCTGACTGACTCAATTGAGTGACATCAAGTGCATCCAAGTAAAGCAACTCGACCTTACCTCCGGCAGGATCAAGTGCCATAGTCGCAATATTTACACCGTGAATTTGCGACAGCCCGTTTATCGTACCGCGATTGTTTTTGCTGATTGTGAGTTGTTCAAAGCTAGTGATACCTGTCTGGCTTAAATCAATTTTGTCGGTGCCCTGCCTAAACCCTCTTAGCGCATTTTGATAGTCCGCAACCCCTGGCTGTCGAGATACAACGAAGGTATCTGAAGTGGCACTATCATGGCTGTAGACCGTTCCGGCTAGAGACGCAACAAACTGACCGTCAGCCCCCGTTGTGATACTCACACCCTTGGAGCCACCGTTTAACACGACAGTCCCCAGCCCCTCTTGTGCGGGAACCGCAGAAACGTCGCTGTTGACGTATTCCACTGGCGCAACAAATGTATCCTGAAACTTGAACTGAGCGGCTGTGATTGCCGACGCCGTTTGATTCTTCAGCAAAATTAACTGAGCATCTCCCAGATCGACACTCACATCAGCGCCGAGCTGTGTGATGACCAGATTTGCGAAGGTCTTGCCGGTGAAACCAACCAGGTCAATGATCTCACCACGGGCGACATCGTAATTCACCACGGTATCGTTACCACCACCCCGACGATGAACCACAAAAAAGTCCTTACCCGTGCCACCCTCCAGAGTGTTGTTACCTCGGCCGCCATCAAGCAATGCATCTGCCGGACCTGCGACCAGAGTGTCATTACCATCGCCAGTCACAATGTTTTGGATGGGTGAGCGACTGTTGATCGTGAGGGCCGCCCCTCCGATGTTTGCAACGCCCGTTACCAAATTGATAGAAGTATCACCAGAGACTGCCGCGGCATTGAGCGTATTACGCCCACCAACAGTTCCACTTGCGGCATCGTCCAATACACCACGGTTAGCCTGCGCAGCTACCGCTTTGATGTACTCATCTGTATAAAAGAACGTGTCGTCAGCACTCATCTTGCTACCGTACAGACGCAACGACCAACTGTTCAGCGTTACAGGAAGCCCAGTGGCGGAGTCGGTCACCTCAAGCTTCCATTCACCTGCCGTGAGCTCGCCCCAGTGATGAGTACTCATGAAGGTATACTTGAAAGCACCTGACTGTGTGCTGCCCACGTCAGCATCGCTTGCCCCTGCCGTACCAACTGGCACCTTTCCCTGTCGGTTAAGCAATACGCTTTGTGTACCATCTGGAGAAATAAGCTTGAGGGTCACATCTCCCAAACGGCCGACCTGAGCATCAAAGTCGATTTCGGCATGCTCAACGTACGAGACAGCATTCATTGCCAAACTTGATGAGAAGGTTTCCCCCGCAGCCAACGTTTTACCAACAACACCACTGGAAGCACTGAACACTGACTCGTTGGCGCCAGTGCTCTGAGTCATCCAGGCTTCAGACAGCCGCACAGCGGCACGGGCATCGACTTCACCGAAACCGTAGTCATTACTGGTGTGCATACCGCCCCCGTTCCAGTTGCGGGCGCCGTTGTCGCTCCATACTGTAGACGGATCGTTAATCTTGCGTGCCGATAGCGCCAGGATTTGCTGGACATCTCGGTAACCCAAATTAGGGTTGGCTTGAAGCATCAGCGCAACAACACCTGAAACAATAGGCGCGGCAAAACTGGTGCCTTGCATGGCGCTGTAGCTATTGCCGAAAGTCGAGCCTCGATCAGTTTCCAGCATATGACTGGTGGACACGACATTGCTGCCTGGCGCCGAGACCAATAGGCTTGCGCCTGGATTAGAGAACGGTGCTGAGCCTATTTGTAAAGTCGACAGATCACCCTGCGCATTGATGGCTCCGACCTCAATCGAGTATCGATTGTTATTGGTCAGCGATCCTTGGGCATTGCCGCCAGTAGCACGACTGTTGCCTCCGGCAGCAACAATAATTGTCCCTAACCCGCCTCGGCCATTATTTGCAGCATATTGGGCATTCGAGGTTAACGAACTGGCGGTGTTGATTTGACCTTGCTGCATATTGCTGATGGCAAAGTCATTCTGAAACCCCCAGCTATTGTTGGCAATATCATAGCTGACCATGTGGCCAAGACCAGTCAGATCATCACCTTTGTTAGCTAGGTAATAGCCTCCCAGCGTTGCATCATATGCAACCCCGACACCACCGATACCATTCTTCGCACCGACCATGACACCGGCAACCATTGTCGCGTGATTAGACACCACGTCTGGCAATGTTCCACTGGTCTGCTGAGTCTGCAGCCAAGCTTTATCAACATTGGGCGCTAGATCTGGATGCTTGATGTCGAAAATTTCAGGGTGGGTGGCAAACTCTCCACCTGGTTCAAATTGACCTATCCGTACACCTTTACCGGTGTAATCCTTCCATACAGGAAGGACGTTGATGTCGCTGAGATACCACTCTTGTGCCGTAAGCGGGTCCAGCGGCACTTCTGGTGTCAGCAGTGTAACGTTGGCTCGCATCGGAGCCGTTTGCCCCGTCCCCAGGTTGACTACCGTAGCAGAAGGGTTGCCCGCTTCATTAACCACACCATACTTAAAGCTGAGCAATCCAGTGAAGCGTGGGTCTGGGGTAAACAGTACATCCCCCTGTTGGGTGAGGCTGACAGTGCCGCCAACGGCCTCGTCCACACTAGCGATACGAAGAGTGCCTGTACTATTGAGGTGCTGATCATTGGCGAGCAGGCTGGCTGCTGAGATCAAATGGGCTTGTGTCCGGTCAAACGCCTTGCCAGCCTGATCGACAGTTAAAACATCTCCCACCGGCATTGCGTTGGGCAAATCCAGGTCCACAGCTGAAATATCAGAAAAACTCAGCTTTTGGATGTTTTTCAGTGTGACGGTACCATCTCGCCCAGCAACCGTATCGGCCACTTCGTAGCCCGTGGCAGTGCGTGTGATCTTATAGTCCCCATGGTTGCCATGCAGGGTAACGATGTTGATTCCGCCGTCACCGTCAATAATGGCATTGCCACCTCCGACCTCAACGACATCATTACCCACACTTCCGTAGATAATGTCTGCACCACCACCCGCGTGAATGATGCTGCCGCCTTCTGAGGCGTAGATTGTGTCGCCTTTCGGACCCGCGTAAATAACAGCCTTACCACTGCCTCCCAGTATGGTGTTGCGGCCTGTTCCTCCGACCAAGACGTCATTGCCCGCACCACCGATCAGCGTCGAATCTCCGGAACCTCCTTTGATGAATGCGCTAGAGGTACCACCACTGGCAATAACATCGTTACCACGGCCGCCCTGAGCAATTGTCAGTCCAGCTCGCGCCATGTTTAAAGCGACACCCTCATCGCCGACGATAATGGCCGTATCGCGTCCGCCGTTACCGTGGATATTTTCCATGCGGTCTGATGCACTGATCACAAAGACATCGTTACCAGCAGAGCCTGTGTAGGTATTGCTTCCCCCTCCACCCACGAGCCAACTACCTGTTGGCGCGGCAATGAGGGTATCATTACCGATACCACCATATAGATTGCTAACGCCTAACTGAGCAGCATCCAGTGTTTCACCGATAGTGCTCTTACTTGCATAAGCAGTCGTTGTCACTCCTTCAGAGGTGGAAGTCACCTTAGTTCCGGCGCCCTGATCAAGGAGTGTGCTGCTTACAGGATCCCCCAAAAAATCAACCGCGAGAGCTTCTTGGGTTTTACCGTTAATTGTAAAAGTGCCTTGGGCAAGCACTCTATTCCCATCACGGACTTCACTACTGGCCGTCGTGGCTCGTACATTGATTTGGGTGATACCCAGCTCGGCCAGGGACTTGAGCTCTCCGGCATCGGATTGAGCATCATGAGAGGCATCAACCCATACACGTAGCTTGCTCCAGATCGGGTCGTTCTGGTCAATCACACCATCAGCATTGGCATCTTCACTGGCGAGCGCAGCGAAGCCGTCTTTGAAGCGTACCTCCCCAGCGGCACCGCCAACCCCAGCCTTGCCAGCATAGTATTCTGAGAACATCTGACTGACGTCTTTGATCTGGCCACTGCCGTCGTCAATGACCAACATACCGGTATTGCGGTCAGCCCAACCCGTGCGCTTGAGCGTGCCACTATGATCGGTGTCAAACAATACGCCATCCCGGATATCGGTCATGCGAACGCCATTGCCGCCCAAGTCCAGCAGCAAGGGGTCGACATAGGTATTGACCGTTGTCATCGCCGAAAGGCCATTCAGGGTTACGGCATTGCGTAAACTGAAATCCGGCCTAGTGCTGTCTGGGGTCTGGTAGAACTGTGAAAGATAAGTATTGGGGCGAGCGTTAGGGTCGAGTTGAATTTCCCCTGGGCGTATTCCGCCTGTTGTCAAACTACCAATTTGCGTTGAAGTAAAATCTGTTTTATTTAGGGTGTCATCTTTAAATACAATGCTGTGGGTAGGCGAGTTGACAACATAACCATTGCTTACATCTTGCCGAGCTTTGTTTTCGCCTTGAATATTATGCTGAGGTTGTGGATCTGGCGTGATATTAATATCAATAAGACTAGAGGTCGATGCAGAAGGAGGTATATTTGACTCTTCAGCAAAGCCTCCTGTAATCATATTATACATTTGACTGAATAAGCTTTTCGTAACCGTATAAGCTCCTGAGGGAGAGTCAACCCTATCAATCCAGCCCTTGGCGAGTTTTTTATTATCATCAGTACTTATAGTCGTGGCCAGCGACATCATTTTATCCGTATTGGCCGCTAAAATGAGTTCCTTAGAAACGTCGCCTGCCGATTCTAAAACAGTTTGCCAATAGGCTTCTCTCGTACTTTCGGTAATAACCGAAAATACTGAATTTAGCGTCCAGGCATCCACACTGAGACCGTTTGTATTAAAGACGTTTCTGTGAAAATTCCATGCCTCGTCATAGTTTATATCGGAATTCAAAACTCCAGAGGCATTATTCAATTTTGCCCTTAATGCTTCTATGTATCCGTTAGCCATATCCTTGCGTATACGATTCACATCAACATCAGAAAGCGGATGCCCCGACGCGTCCGCAGTTACTTTCATGAAGTTAATTGCAGCTTCGCCTGACAAAGAATTACCCTTTGCTACTCCATTCGCAAGAGTAGCGTACTTATAACCTTTCCCTGATAAAAAATCATAAGCAGCCGATGGGCCGGACGAGTCTAAAATCCGTTTGGCCTGTTCCAAGTCAACGGCGGTTAATTGTTGAGGCATATAGAAACTCCCTATTTGTTAACTTTAGATGAAATAAAAGCGCTAGTTTTTTCAACTATTTCTTGCCAATGTCTAAGCTCGCCAGATGGAAATCTCAGCTTTACAAGATAATCAAAGTCCCTCATAAGGAAATATCCTGCGCAACTATATAAGTCAGTGCTTTGGCGAGTGCGGTAACATTCGAACACAACCGATACCGAACCGTTGTTGTCAGCCCAATAGTATCGATTCATTACTTCTGGCACGATAGCGTCGTTGCTGTCTATGTAAAACAGCCCAAGCGATTCATCGTAATTTTTATAATGATAACTATCTGAAGTCGTCTTTCCAAGTTTCAGGAGGTTATCAAGAAAAAACTGCATATTATCAGTCTTTCGAATCACTGGAGATATCGTAATCTCTAGGCCTGAAAATTTAGAGTTATTTACAAGATGCTTATTGATCGACAATGGTTGAAAGTCAGGCCAAGAAACAGACATATATAATGATAGCAGCTTGGCGTCACACCCTTTTATATTGGAGGTGAACCCTTTCTCCCAAGAGCTTTTTCCCTCGTACTCAGGCCAGAAAACAACGTATTCTCTTGGGATTTCTATTATGGTATTTGATAATGTCCCGCACACCACTCTAGGATCCACTGTTTGTCGTACCTTATCGGTATCTGGTGTGTTTTTCGTGTTAAAAATCCCATAATAACCAGCTATCAATAGAGGAGCAAAAAGCACTAACAAAAGAATTGCCGCCCCACCTCTCAATAGTTTCCATACAGCTACATAGAGTCTAGCCACGATTCTCCACCCCTTGCGCCTCTCGTTCATATAGCGTCCAACTCTATTTATATCGATCTGGAAGATGCCGAATCGTACAGGGATACCCAAGAGCCAAAATTTAACAGCCCGCAAGTCTAAAACCTATCCTCATCGCTCTCGCAAACTCTCATCAATATGCTGCTGCAGCGGGCTTAGGAAGTAATCAATAACTCGGCGCTGATCTGTTTTAACTTCAGCCGTGACAGACATTCCCGGTGTTAGCGCAACACGCTGCCCTTTGATCATTAGGCTGTCGGATTTAAGACGGATACGGCTGCTGTAAATAGGCCCTCGCTTCTCATCCTCAATCGCATCATTTGAAATGCTGACAACCTCACCTTCAACCGTGCCGTATTTGGTAAACGTGAAGGTTTCCACTTTGACCGTGACCGATTGGCCGGTTCGAACAAATCCCACGTCCTTGTTTTCTAGCATCGCCTCAACCTCTACGGGCTGATCTCTAGGCACAATGACCATGAGCTGTTGCGCTGGCGTCACAACCCCGCCGACGGTATGGATAGCTAGCTGTTGAACCGTGCCATCCACGGAGGCTCGAAGAAGGGTCAAGGTCTCTTGGTACTGGGCTTTAGCCAGTTCTTGAACCAAGCTGGCTTCTTTCTGATTAGCTTCTTGCTGCAAATCAAGCATTGTTCGGCGGGTTTGGGCCACCACACCCTCGCGCCGGCGTTTGGCTTCGCTTTGAGCAGCAGTTGATTGCAACACGCTCGCTTGCTGGATGCTGAGTTGGCGTTGAAGGTCTAGACGAGCCTGCTCTTTTTCCAGGTATTCGTGCCGGGCAACGTACTGTTGAGCCAATAACCGCTGATAGTCTTCGGCTAACTGGGTGGCGATCGGTAACGTTTTCAGCAAACTGGAAACTTGGGCTTTGGCGGCTTGTATGTCCGCGTCCCGCTGGAGAATTTCGGCCTCAACAAGATCGAGACTACTTCGATACTCCTGGTATTGTCCCAGCAACCAGCGCTGTGCCGTGAGTACCTGTTCGGGAGTAGCCTCCTGAATCAAACCCATAAGAGGTTGAGGTTCTTTTTGATGATTGATCGCATCCAGCATTGCCCCGCCACGAACACTGTCAATCCGGGCCGCTAAAAGGTCACTCTGAATGCGCCGAACCTCTGCATCTGCCGAAGTCGGGTCTAATTCGACCAGGATTTCGCCTGCTTTGACCACCTGACCATCAGTGACATGAATCGCCGTAACAACGGCTGTTTCGCTGGATTGAATCAACTTGGTTTTGCCACTGGGAACAATTTTCCCCGGAGCTACGGCGACCACTTCGATTTTTCCGAGGAAAGCCCAGAGCAAAGCTAACGTTGCGAAGGCGATAATGCTCCACATGAAAATACGGGGTGCCGGGTGTACAGGTTTATCCTGCAACTCTAATGCGGCAGGTAAGAATTGAACCTCATGGGGAAGGCGCTTGGGGGCATCCATGGTTTTTCGGCGTCGCCATGACTCACGCCAGGCATGACGGTAGCGTTGAAACAAATCGGAGCGGGCGCTCATACGATTATCGTCCTATGAAAAAACCAATACACATCCGTGTCGCATCTCAAAATGAAGCGAAGTCGGAACACACATCACGCAACTAAACGGTTCAACCCTGCTGCATTCGATGCAATCGTGAATAGTGTCCCGCTTGGTGGGCCAATAACTCTGAATGAGTTCCTTGCTCGACTATTTGTCCGCGATCGATGACCAGAATACGGTTGGCATCCCTTACCGCCGACAACCGGTGAGCAATAATAATCACCGTGCGGCCCTGGCAAATGCTCTGCATGTTTTGTTGAATGATCCGTTCGGACTCATAATCCAGCGCACTGGTCGCCTCATCGAAAATAAGAATCCGTGGATTCCCGATCAAGGCCCGAGCGATTGCTACGCGTTGGCGCTGACCACCCGACAGTGAAGCTCCATGCTCGCCGACCATGGTGTCGTAACCCTCCGGCAATTCCAGAATGAACTCATGGGCTCCAGCCATTTGCGCCGCGTGCATAACTGCATCAAGGGGAGTACCGGGATCGGCCAGCGCAATGTTTTCGCGGATACTGCGGTTGAACAACATGTTGTCCTGGAGCACTACACCAATCTGGCGGCGCAGTGATGAAACGTCAGCCAGCGCCAAATCCATGCCATCCACCAAAACACGTCCTCGCTCCGGGATATACAGGCGCTGAAGCAGCCTAGTGAGTGTGCTTTTTCCGGAACCGGAGCGACCTACCACGCCGATGACTTCGCCTGCCGCCATTTGCACGCTGATACCACGGAGCACTTCAGAACCATCAGTTCGATAGCGAAAGTGTACCTGGTCAAATTCGATATGCCCTTTCAGTGGCGGCAAGGCGCTTCTGTTGGCTTGGGACAGCTCAGTACGAGTATTGAGGATGTCGCCTAAGCGTTGAACAGACACGCCCGTTTGCTGAAAGCTGGTCCAGAGTTGAGCCAGACGCATGATGGGCTGTGACACTCTTCCGGCCAGCATGTTAAAGGCAATCAACTGACCTACCGTAAGACTGCCGTCGATCACAAGTCGGGCGCCCATCCACAGTGTCGCGACCGTCACCAACTTACCGATAAGGCCGACACTTTCGTTAGCGATCGTCGAGAGGTTTTGTGTTTTGAAGCCAGCAGCGACGTAAGCGGCTATCTGGTTGTCCCACTTACGAATGGCTTGCGGCTCAACGGCCATCGACTTGACCGTATCAATGCCGTTTACCGTTTCGACAAGGAATGCCTGGTTCTCAGCGCCACGGGAAAAACTGTCTTGTAGCCGGGCTCGCAGCAGGGGCGTGATAAGCGCGGAGACCAATACATAGAGGGGTAATGACAGCAACACAATCAGGGTTAACCAAGCGCTGTAGTAAAACATCACAGCGATAAAGACGACGGAGAACATAACGTCCAGCACGAGAGTGATTGCATTGCCGGTCAAGAAGCTTCGTATGTTTTCCAGCTCTCGGACGCGGGCGACCGAATCGCCAACCCTACGAGCCTGGAAGTAAGCCAAGGGTAAATTGACCAGGTGCCGAAAGAGCCGCGAACCCAACTCCACGTCAATACGACTGGCAGTGTGGGCGAAAACATAGGTGCGCAAGCCGCTCAGTGCCGACTCGAACAACATGATCCCCAAAAGGCCTATGGCTACAACATCCAGAGTGGTCAGACCGTGGTGTACGAGCACTTTATCCATCACCACTTGAAAGAATAGTGGTGTCAGCAGTGCAAATATTTGCAGTACAAAGGAAACCAGCAGGACTTCACCCAGCAGCTTTCTGTACTTCACGATGGCAGGAATAAACCAGGTGAAGTCGAATCGAGAGGTTTCACCAGGACTTCCGGTTTCAGAACGAACCAAAATCAATTGGCCATTCCATCGCTCTTGCAGTACTTCGTTGCTAATAATTTCCGCTCGTTCAGCACGCGGATCTTGGATAAGAGCCTTGCCCTGATCCAGCCTGGCGATAATGAAAAAACGTCCTTCGCGATCAATCGCTATTGCAGGTAGAGGGGTGCTTCCAAGACGGGCAATCGAGGTCTTCACCGCTTTTGCTTTCAGACCAAGTTTTCTAGCGCCGAGCAGCAACTCAGCCTGAGAAAAGACTTGTTTGTCTGCTGAAAACTCATGGGAAAGCTGTTCAGCAGACGCAGCGAGATTATGAAACCGAGCCAGCATGATCAAACAGGCTAAGCCAGTATCCATGATGGGAGCAGTAGAGGGTGGTGCAGGCGTCTCGACGCCCGGAGCTTGTGTACTCATATTGCCGTTGCGTCCTTGCTCCCCTTTGTTAAGGGGAAATTAATACGTCGGTATTGATACTTTATAACATGCTTGTAATGTGCGTTACTTCATCCCCTTCAAGGTTTGAACGCACAAAAACGCACCGACTGTAGGAAAAATCGTGCGCATACTACGTTAAAAAGAGGTGCAACTCCATCAGCAAAGCGGCGCAATCAAAGCTTGAGTGGAACTCAGATTGGCCTACGAGCATCTGGGGGAAGAAAATCGCGATCTGGGTCGTAATTTTTGATTAGGTACATGGCCAGATCTATCAAATCAGCAGGACTCAATGAGCCTGCTGCTTCTTTTAGCTTGAGCGTGTCGATGATGTAATCGTAACGAGCATTGTTGTACTCCCGAACAGCGTTGTAGAGTTGTCGCTGAGCGTTGAGTACATCGGCGGTGTTTCGAGACCCCAGCTCTCGACCCACCGTGTTTGCTTTGACCGACGCTTGGCTCGATAGGATCGTTTGCCGTCGAGCACTCACTTGCTCAACATCAGAATTAACAGCCCGATGAAAGTTTCGAGTGTTTTGTACGACTTCTCGACGCCGATCATCTCGTTCATCTTCACTCTGAGCGAGGCGCTCTGTGGCCTCACGCACTTGCGAGCGCGTCATACCTCCCGAATACAGTGGAATATTGAGTTCCAGTCCAATGCTTCGCTGCTCAACATCTCCCTGATATCCAGAGCGGCCAAAATCGGTGGGGTTGCTATATCCAAAGTTGTCGTTGTCCCCCTTACGATAGGATGCAACTGCATCCAAGGTTGGAGCAAAACCAGCCTTGCGTTGATGATTAGTTTTCTCGGCGGCTGTCACCGCGAAATTGCTGGCGAGCAACGAGAGGTTTTGTTGTACCGCCTGGCTTACCCAAGCTTTTGCATCATTGGGTACTGGTGCTTCGACTGGTAGTTGATGCTGAATGCCCTCGATCGATGAATAGTCCTGTTTGGTGAGGCGAGCAAGGGTTTCATAAGCATCGTCAACTTTGCGCTCAGCCAGCTTGCGGTTGGCATTAGCATTATCGTAAGCCGCCTGAGCATCCAGCACATCCGTTATACTGGATGCACCATTTTCAAGGCGTCCCTGAGCTTGCTGCTGTTGGCGCTTTAATGCTGCTTCCTCTGCCTTAGAGGCCGCCAACAAGTCCAATGCACGCAGTGTTTCGAAATAGGCTTGTGCAGCACTGAGAATCAGCGATTGTTCCTTCGCGGATAGCTCCAGCGCAGCTTGTTCCGTACTGGCTTGTGCCGCTTCCAGCTGAAACCAACGATCAAGGCGAAACAACGGCTGGTTCAAATTCGCTTGAAAAACAGACTGGCTTCGCGTTCGTGTCAAGCTCGGCTCATCACGCTGTAAACGAACAGACTCAACGGATCCACCGGCACTGAGAGTCGGCAATAAACCGGCCCTGGCCTGCGGAACAGCTTCGCGAAGAGCCTGATACTCATGACGAGCAGCTGAAAGCTTGGCATCGTTGATAACTGCTTGCTGATAAACTCCCATAAGGTCTGCTCGCTTATCGAAATCGTCAGCACTAGCAACAGCAGAGGTCATCAAAAAGAATAGAAAAAAGCTATTGGGTATCTTATTAATCAAAGACATAACATTCCGTGTTGTTAATAATTGACCCCGAATTCAGGAGTGATTTTCCGAGGTCGAATGCTCGCTTACTTTACAAGCCGGTTACGCACCGCGCATACCGCGTGACTTGTAAGTGACCAGAGTGCGAAATGATACAGGGTGCTCAGAGGCTCTGTGGTGTGCCGGGGGTAACGAAAGCGCTGCGCTGGGGCGGACTAGTATTGCCGGCGCCTCAGCTTGCCTGAGCGAGGCTCTCAACCTGACAGGTTAAAACTATTCAGTTTTGCTTTCGGTTCCATAAATCCCTTGGACACCTTTCAACCCCACTGCCAAAGCGCCCTGGTCCAGAAATGGTCCAGAGACCATTAAATCGCAGGCAATAAAAAACCCCAAGGAACACATTGTTCCTTGGGGTTTCTCGGTATTTTGGTGCCCAGAGACGGAATCGAACCGCCGACACGGGGATTTTCAATCCCCTGCTCTACCGACTGAGCTATCTGGGCAACGGGGCGCATTAAACGGGTTTTTCAGGGGGTCGTCAAGCAAGTTTTCAAAAAATATTTAATTATTACCGTCGCTTACGTGCAGACCCCGGTTTTTGATCAATTATTGAGCAGGTGGTACGTAGCCGTCGGCCTTGGCGTAATCCTCGCCGGAAAAGAACTTGTCCATTTCGCCCTGCAGGTATTTGCGGTCTTCGGCGTTCATCATGTTCAAGCGTTTTTCGTTGATGAGCAGGGTCTGGTGTTTTTGCCAGTCGGCCCACGCCTTGGCGGAGACGTTATCGTAGATGTCCTGGCCTTTGGCGCCCGGAAAAGGGGCGCGTTCGAGGGCGGGCAGTTCTTCGTGGTACTTGCGGCACATGATGGTGCGGGTCATGACGACTCTCCTGCGTTCAATACTTCAGCCGCGCGCTTCAGCAGTTTTTTCACCGGGGCGGCAAGGCCCAGGCGCGGTGGGGTGGCGAGGTTATACCAGAGCCAGTCGGCCTCGGCCACGTGATGGGCGCTTTCCTCGACCTGGACCAACCAGGGTTCGATGGCCAGCTGGAAGTGGCTGAAGGTGTGGATCAGCCCCGGCAGTTCCTGATGTTTGCCCAAGGCCAGCGCGTGCTGGTTGGCCAGATGATCCAGGTCTTCCAGGTCGTCCAGCTCCGGCAGGCTCCACAAACCGCCCCACAGGCCCGTGGAGGGGCGACGGTAAAGCAGGATCGCGCCCTCGGCATTGGCCAGCATCGGCATCAGCGTGCGCTTCTGGGGGATGGTCTTGCGTGGCTTGGGGATCGGGTAGCGCGTCTCCAGGCCAAGCATGTGGGCTTCGCAGCCTTTTTCCAGCGGGCACAGCAGGCAACTGGGTTTGCTGCGGGTGCATAGCGTGGCGCCCATGTCCATCATCGCCTGGGTGTAGGCGTTGACGCGGTCGTGTGGCGTAAAGCGCTCTGCGGTCGCCCACAGCTGCTTGGCGACCCTGGGTTCGCCCGGGTAGCCCTCTTGCGCGGTAAAGCGTGCCAGCACGCGCTTGACGTTGCCGTCGAGGATCGGCGCACGCAGGCCCATGCTCAGGCTGGCAATTGCGCCGGCAGTGGACAGGCCGATGCCGGGCAGTTCGGTAAGTTTTTCGACATCCCTGGGAAACTCGCCGCCGTATTCGGCGACCACGATCTTTGCAGTCTTTTGCAGGTTGCGCGCCCGGGTGTAGTAGCCCAGGCCGGTCCACAGGTGCAGCACTTCGTCTTCCGGTGCGGCGGCCAGTGCCTGGACCGTCGGCAAGGACGCCATGAACCGGTCGAAGTAATTGAGCACGGTGCTGACCTGGGTCTGTTGCAGCATGATCTCCGACACCCACACCCGATACGGCGTGATGCCCTGTTGCCAGGGCAGGTCGTGGCGACCGTGGCGGTCGTACCAGTCCAGCACCGCCTGTGAAAACTGCTCGTTTCTCATCGGTTGAACAGGCCTTTCAATGCGTCTTTGAGCTTGGGATTAACCTTGTCGAGCTTCTCTTCGAGCTTCTCGTTGAGACGATTGCCCGCCGCTTTGATGGCGACCTGGCCGAGGCCGTCCTTGTCCAGGCGGCAGGCCTTGGCGCCCAGTTCCAGCGGGCCACGGCAACGCAGCGGCACTTCGATACCCTGGAAGTTGGCGCCGACCTGGCAGGCCGGGTCCGGCACGTCGCGCTGGTCGCCTTCGACGATGATGCCCACCCGGTAGTCCATGCCCAATACGCGCAGGTCGACATCGCCATTGCCGTTGAGGGTCAGCCCCGGAATGCGCACTTTCAGGTCAGGGTTGCTGGCCACGCCGTTGCGTAACGTCAGGTTGCCGCGCAGTTCCTGGAAGGGCGTGTCCTTGCCTTGCGGCGTGGTGCTCAGGGTTTTGCGGTTGAGCAGGGCGATACCGGTACACAGTTGTTGCTCGATGTTGGCGTTGAGCAGCACACCGTTGTTGATGACGATGCCGGCAGTGCCGTTGAGGCTGTCGATCAAGGCCTTCTGGCTGTTGCCACGCCCGGTCAGGTTGCTGTCCAGGGTGACCAGGCCTTTGACTGGTGGGGTTTTCCCCTGGGCCTGCAGGATTTTTTCTACCGGTACCTGCTTGATATGGGTTTGCAGCGCCAGGAGCGGGGTGTCCTGGCGTACATCGAGGGTGCCGTTGGCCTGGAACGTGCCGTTGTAGAGGCCACCGCTCAGCGCGTCGAGGCTGAGCTGGCCATCGATGCCCGAGGCTTTCAGTACCGCGTTCTGGATCGGCAGCTGGCTCAAGGTGAGTTGGCCGAACGCAAGGTCCGCGTTGATATCCAGGCTGCGCAGGCGGGTCAGTGGCAGCAGTTTGTCACTGCTCCAGGCGGCTTTGGTCGGCGCTTCCGGCAGTGGGCTGTTACCGCCGGCGGCCATTGCACCGGCCTCGCTGCCTTGCACTTCGGCCTGGCGTGCGGCCGCCGTGCCTTTGGCGGCTTCGGATTTGGCCGGCAGGTAATTGTCGGCATTGAACGTGTCGCCCTTGAGCTGCACGCGCAGTGACTGCTTGGCAAAATCATCCACGGCAACGCGACCGGTGAAGGTGCTGCCATCGAGTTTCAGGTTCAGGTCCTCCAGCGCGACATTGGTCGGCGTGCCTGTGAGGCGGCTGACCAGTTCGACTTTGCTCAGGCTGCCCGGTGCCATGGCCGGCAGAGGGTGGCCGACGCTCTCGAGAAACTTGGCCAGGTCAAACTGCGCGACCGACAGCGCGCCGCTGATCTGCGGGGTGTTGTTCAGGTCAGTGGCCCGCAGTTCGCCCAGTGCGCGCAATTGGTTGGCCGAGAGTTTCAGGTTGGTCCATTCGGCGATGTTGGCGGCAAGATCGACCAGCAATTGACCCTGGGTGGAGAAGGTCAGCGTCTTGCCCTGCAAGGGTTCGCCAGTGGCTTCGCCGCTCAGGCGCATGTCTTCGAACTGGTAGCGCTTGAGGGCGCGCTGGATGCGCAAGTTGCCGTTCAGCTCGGTCTTGAGGCGCATGACCGGCTGGTTGCTGCCCAGGAAAGCGGTGAGTTTCAGCGGAATATTGGCGCCTTCGTGGATGGCGCCGGCACTGAGCTGGATGCTTTCGGCGCTCAATTGCTTGCCGGTCTGTTCATCGTTGTATTCAACGCGGGCGTTGTTGATGGTCAGGCTGTCGATGTCCAGGCGGATCGGCTGCGGCGGTTTTTCCGGCTTGGCTTCAGCCACCGGTTCGGCCGGCGCCGGGGTGGCGGCACCCGGGGTTTCGTCGGGCAGGTTCTTGCCGATGTCTTCCCAGTTGCCGTGGCCGTTCTTGTCGCGGTTCAGGCGCAGGTTCAGACCCTCGACCCGCACATCGCTCATCTGCACTTCGCGGCGCAGCAGCGGCAGCACACGTACCGACAGGCCGAGCATCTGCAGGTCGGCAAACGGTTGGGTCGGATTAGTCAGGGTTGCCACGCCGGCTTCGTGCAGCTCGAGGCCCAGCCAGGGGAACAGGCTCCAGCCGATGTCGCCATTGAGCGTCAGCTCGATGTGGGCCTTGTCGCGGGCAATCTGGCGAATTTCTTCTTTGTAGTCGTTGGGATCGAAGAGATGGGTCAGGGCAAAGCCGAGAGCCACAATGATCAGCAACAGCCCGAGAAATACCAGACCCAGGATTTTGCCGAACGCTTTCATGGGCGAGTCCTTGTATGTCGATTTCAAAATTTAGCCGCAGAGTATAACGCCCGAAGGCCTGCATCAGTTCGTGGATCGTTACATTGTATCTACGACCAGCGAAACGGGATTTTGGCGTCAAATAAAACAGATAGGTTGAAAAAAGTGATGTCAATTTGGTTTTTCTCGTATCTGCAGGTGCTAATCTCTGCGCGTTCGTCCGCCTTCTGCGACGTATCGTCGCGCCAAAATGGAGCTTCACTCACAAAAACGGCCACGCATTGCGTGCAAGGCCGAGGGGAAGCGCGCCTGACGGATGCATACCAATAACTGGGGGAAACACCAATGAGCACTAGCACTGCGGCCGGTACCAATGCCGCACCGCCTGCGTTCCTGTCCAAGGAACGCATTATCGCCAAGCCCGGCTTCAACCGCTGGCTGGTTCCACCGGCCGCACTGGCCATCCATCTGTGCATCGGCATGGCCTACGGCTTCTCGGTGTTCTGGCTGCCGCTGTCCAAGGCGCTGGGCATCACTGCGCCGGTGGCCTGTGCGCCGGACATGAGCTTTATCGCCCAGGTCTTCTCGTCCCAATGCGACTGGCCCATCTCCATGCTGGGCTGGATCTACACCCTGTTCTTCATCTTCCTGGGCTGCTCGGCAGCGATCTGGGGCGGCTGGCTGGAACATGCCGGGCCGCGCAAGGCCGGTGTCGTCTCGGCGTTGTGCTGGTGCGGCGGCCTGCTGATCTCGGCGTTGGGTATCTATACCCACCAGATCTGGCTGATGTGGATCGGCTCCGGGGTCATCGGCGGTATCGGCCTGGGCCTGGGCTATATCTCGCCCGTATCGACCCTGATCAAGTGGTTCCCGGACAAGCGCGGCATGGCGACCGGCATGGCGATCATGGGCTTCGGCGGCGGCGCGATGGTCGGTGCACCGCTGGCGGCAGCACTGATGGGCCACTTCGCCTCGCCGACCAGCGTGGGCGTATGGCAGAGCTTCCTGGTGATGGCTGCGATCTACTTCGTGTTCATGATCGGCGGCGCCTTGTCCTATCGCGTTCCGCCGACCGGCTGGAAGCCTGAGGGCTGGACCGCGCCGGCGAAAAAAGCCAGCAACGCGATGATCACGCACCGTCATGTGCATGTGAACGTGGCGTGGAAGACCCCGCAATTTCGTCTGGTGTGGCTGGTGCTGTGCCTGAACGTGTCAGCCGGTATCGGTATCCTCGGCATGGCTTCGCCGCTGCTGCAGGAAGTGTTCGGCGGCAAATTGCTGGGGCTGGATGTACCGTTTGGTCAACTGGATGCCGGGCAACTTGCATCGATCGCCGCCATTGCGGCAGGCTTTACCGGCCTGTTGAGCCTGTTCAACATCGGTGGCCGGTTCTTCTGGGCGTCGTTCTCCGACTACCTGGGGCGCAAAAATACCTATTTTGTGTTCTTCGCCCTGGGCTTTGCCCTGTACGCGCTGATCCCGAACCTGGGGCACCTGGGCAACGTGGCGCTGTTCGTCGCGGCGTTCTGCATCATCCTGTCGATGTACGGCGGTGGTTTTGCCACGGTCCCGGCTTACCTGGCCGACCTGTTCGGTACGCAAATGGTCGGCGCCATCCATGGTCGCCTGCTGACCGCCTGGGCCGCTGCCGGCGTATTGGGCCCGGTGCTGGTGAACTACCTGCGTGAATACCAGTTGAGCATCGGCGTTGAACGCGCTGCGGCCTATGACATCACCTTGTACATCCTCGCTGGCCTGCTGGTGCTGGGCTTTATCTGCAACCTGCTGGTGCGTCCGGTAGCCGACAAATACTTCATGACCGACGCCGAACTGGCCGCCGAGCAGGCGCTGGGCCATGACAAAGGCGCTGATGCCAGCACCGTGCTGGAGTGGAAAGCCTCCCCTGGCAGCAAGCCATTGGCGGTCGCCGCCTGGCTGGTGGTGGGCATTCCGTTGGCGTGGGGTGTGTGGGTGACCCTGCAGAAGACCGCAGTACTGTTCCACTAACACTGCAAAACCCTTGTGGGAGGGGGCTCGCCCCCGATGGCGGCGCATCAGTCAATGCATTGTTGACTGAACCACCGCTATCGGGGGCAAGCCCCCTCCCACATTGGTTATGCATGTACGCACATGTCTATCCCCGACACTCCATCAGTCTTATCCCCTTCGATGTTTCTGTTTAGCGCCCGCGCCCCTATAATGGCTGCCTTTTTCGCCCAATGATTTGCGGAGCTGGTGATGGTCGAACGTATGGCGTCCGTCGAGCGCGACACTCTGGAAACCCAGATCAAAGCCTCGATCAACCTGGATGGCACCGGAAAGGCCCGATTTGATATCGGTGTACCTTTTCTTGAGCACATGCTGGACCAGATCGCCCGTCATGGGCTGATCGACCTGGATATTGTCAGCAAGGGCGACCTGCATATCGACGACCACCACACGGTGGAAGACGTGGGCATCACCCTCGGCCAGGCCTTTGCCAAGGCCATCGGCGACAAAAAAGGCATCCGTCGCTACGGCCACGCCTATGTCCCGCTGGACGAAGCGCTGTCGCGCGTAGTCATCGACTTCTCCGGCCGCCCAGGCCTGCAGATGCACGTGCCCTACACCCGCGCCACCGTGGGCGGCTTTGACGTCGACCTGTTCCAGGAATTCTTCCAGGGTTTCGTCAACCACGCCCTGGTCAGCCTGCACATCGACAACCTGCGCGGCACCAACACCCACCACCAGATCGAAACCGTGTTCAAGGCTTTCGGCCGCGCGCTGCGCATGGCCGTTGAGCTGGATGAGCGCATGGCCGGGCAAATGCCTTCGACCAAGGGCGTTCTGTAATGCAGACGGTCGCGGTTATCGATTACGGCATGGGCAACCTGCACTCGGTGGCCAAGGCCCTCGAGCACGTGGGTGCCGGCAAGGTGCTGATCACCAGCGATGCCAATGTGATTCGTGAAGCCGACCGCGTGGTGTTTCCAGGCGTTGGCGCGATTCGCGATTGTATGGCCGAGATCCGCCGCCTGGGCTTTGACAGCCTGGTGCGCGAAGTCAGCCAGGACCGTCCGTTCCTCGGTATCTGCGTGGGCATGCAAGCCTTGCTCGACAGCAGTGAAGAGAACGGCGGTGTCGACTGCATCGGTCTGTTTCCCGGCCAGGTGAAGTTCTTCGGCAAAGACCTGCATGAAGACGGCGAGCACCTCAAGGTGCCGCACATGGGCTGGAACGAAGTGCGTCGCGCGGTGGATCACCCGCTGTGGCACGAAATTCCGGACATGGCGCGTTTCTACTTTGTGCACAGCTATTACATCGCCGCCGGTAACCCGCGCCAGGTGGTGGGGGGCGGGCACTACGGCGTCGACTTCGCCGCCGCGCTGGCCGACGGTTCGCGCTTTGCCGTGCAGTTTCACCCGGAGAAGAGCCATACCCATGGCCTGCAATTGCTGCAGAACTTCGCCGCGTGGGATGGTCGCTGGTAAATGGCCAAGAAGCCGAAGCCGCCAATCTTGAACCTTGCGCCCGAGCAGGAGCGTGAGGCTACCGACAAGATCAAGCGTTTCATGGAGGATCGCTTCGAACTCAAGCTGGGTTCGTTCGAAGTGGCCGAGATTCTTGAGCTGTTCACCACCGAAGTGGCGCCGCATTATTACAACAGGGCGATTTTCGACACGCAGACGCTCCTTAAGGAAAGGTTCGAAAGCATCGAAAGCGACTTGTGGTCGCTTGAGAAACCCTGATTTCCCAAGCATTGCTGAATATCGAATAAGGTTTGCCAGATGCTGATTATCCCCGCTATCGATCTCAAGGACGGCGCCTGCGTCCGTCTGCGCCAGGGCCGTATGGAAGATTCCACGGTGTTCTCCGATGACCCGGTGAGCATGGCCGCCAAATGGGTGGAGGGGGGCTGCCGTCGTCTGCATCTGGTGGACTTGAACGGCGCGTTCGAAGGCCAGCCGGTCAACGGCGAGGTGGTCACCGCGATCGCCCGACGCTACCCCAACCTGCCGATCCAGATCGGCGGTGGCATCCGCTCGCTGGAAACCATCGAGCATTACGTCAAGGCCGGCGTGAGCTACGTGATCATCGGCACCAAGGCTGTAAAAGACCCGGCCTTTGTCGCCGAAGCCTGCCGCGCATTCCCAGGCAAGGTTATCGTCGGCCTGGATGCCAAGGACGGTTTTGTCGCCACCGACGGTTGGGCTGAAATCAGCACTGTGCAGGTGATCGACCTGGCTAAACAGTTCGAAGCCGACGGTGTGTCCGCCATCGTTTATACCGACATCGCCAAAGACGGCATGATGCAGGGCTGCAACGTACCGTTCACCGCCGCGCTGGCCGCTGCGACGAAAATCCCGGTGATCGCCTCTGGTGGTATCCACAACCTGGGTGACATCAAGTCGCTGCTGGACGCCAAGGCACCTGGCATCATCGGCGCCATCACGGGTCGTGCGATTTATGAGGGCACCCTGGACGTCGCCGAAGCCCAGGCTTACTGCGATGCCTACAACGGCTGAGGACTGACCATGGCGCTGGCCAAACGCATCATCCCTTGCCTGGACGTCGACAACGGTCGCGTGGTCAAGGGCGTCAAGTTCGAGAACATCCGTGATGCCGGCGACCCGGTGGAAATCGCCCGTCGCTACGATGAACAGGGCGCCGACGAAATTACCTTTCTCGACATCACCGCGAGCGTCGACGGCCGCGACACCACCTTGCACACCGTCGAGCGCATGGCCAGCCAGGTATTTATCCCGCTGACCGTGGGCGGCGGCGTGCGCACCGTGCAAGACATCCGCAACCTGCTCAATGCCGGCGCGGACAAGGTCTCGATCAACACCGCCGCCGTGTTCAACCCTGAATTTGTCGGCGAAGCCGCGCAGCACTTCGGCTCGCAATGCATCGTGGTCGCCATCGACGCCAAGAAAGTCTCGGGCCCTGGTGAAACTCCGCGCTGGGAGATCTTCACCCACGGCGGGCGCAAACCGACCGGGCTGGACGCGGTGGAGTGGGCGATGAAGATGGAAGCCCTCGGCGCCGGTGAAATCCTGCTGACCAGCATGGACCAGGACGGCATGAAAAACGGCTTTGACCTGGGTGTAACCCGCGCCATCAGCGATGCCCTGGGCATCCCGGTCATCGCCTCCGGCGGCGTCGGCAACCTGCAGCACTTGGCCGATGGCGTCATCGAAGGGCATGCCAGCGCGGTGCTGGCGGCGAGTATTTTCCACTTCGGCGAATACACCGTCCCCGAGGCCAAGGCCTACATGGCCGCGCGCGGTATCGTCGTGCGCTAAACGCCGCTGGACAGCATGGCAGGCGCGCGGCACTCTCTGCGCTTGCCATGGATTCCGGTAGCCTTCATGTTCAAACACCTGCTGCTCGCCCTTGCCAGTTCCTCCATGCTCATGGCGGCTACGGTGCACGCCGACGAATCGTCTGACACCTCCCTGGTGCTGCTGACGGAAAATTTCCCGCCTTATAACATGGCGAAAAACGGCAAGAACTTCGCCAGGGACGAGAACATCGAAGGCATCGCCGTGGACATCATGCGCGAGACCTTCAAGCGTGCCGGCATTTCCTACAACCTCACCCTGCGTTTCCCCTGGGAGCGAATCTACAAACTCGCCCTGGAAAAACCCGGCTATGGTGTGTTCGTCATGGCGCGTTTGCCGGACCGTGAAGCCTTGTTCAAATGGGTCGGCCCCATCGGCCCGGACGATTGGGTGCTGTTGGCCAAGGCTGACAGCAAAATCCAGTTGGAAGGCCTTGAGCAGGCGCGCCGCTACAGGATTGGCGCCTACAAAGGCGATGCCATTGCCCAGAGCCTGGACAAGCAGGGGCTCAAGCCGGTTGTCGCCTTGCGTGACCAGGACAATGCGCAAAAGCTCATGGAGGGCCAGATCGACCTGTGGGCCACCGGCGACCCTGCTGGCCGTTACCTTGCACGCCAGGTGGGGGTGGACGGGCTCAAGACGGTGCTGCGCTTCAACAGTGCGCAGCTTTACCTGGCGTTGAACAAGGATGTGCCGGACGAGGTGGTTGCCAGGCTCCAGGCTGCGCTGGATGAGTTACGCAAAGAAGGCCGTATCGACCAGATCATGGCCAACTATTTGTAGGAGCGAGCTTGCTCGCGAAAGACGTCAACGATAACGCGAGCATCCTGGAGACGCGCGGCGGTCTCAGGTTTTTCGCGAGCGAGCTCGCTCCTACAGGTTGGGGCGATCGTCAGCGATAGATGCCGTCTTTGCCGTGCCCGGCCATGGCCCGATTACTGCGCACGCTGATCATCAACTTGATATCGATCCACTCCACACCCTGCGCCTTGAGCTTGGGCAATTCGCGCTCCAGCACCGCCAGGGTCTGAGGGTAAGGGTGCCCGATCATCACCGCCGAACCCTGCTTGTGCGCCAGCTTGATTGCGGTTTGCAGCTGCGTGGTGATCGCCGCCTCGGTGCGTTCGTCATCCAGGAACACATCCCGCGAAACATGCGCCAGTCCAATCTTCTGCGCCTCGGCGGCGGCGACAGTCTGTGCGCTGGTGCGGCTGTCCACAAAGAACTTGTGGCGCCGCTGCAGCTCGCCCATTAACCACGCCATTGCCTGCGGCTGCGCCGTCATGCGGCTGCCCATATGGTTATTGATGCCGGCGGTGTAGGGCACGGCCGCGAAGGCGGCGTCCAGGCGCTTGGCCAGTTCTTCGATCGACAGCTCGGGGTGCCAGGCAAACGGACCGGTGGCCGGGTCCATGGGCATATGCAGGATGACGATCTTGCCGGCCTTGTGGGCCTCGCGGGCGAATTCGGCGGCGTGAGGGGTGTCAGGCATGATCGCGGTGGTGACCGGCCCGGGCAGGGCCAGCACGCGACGATCCCTGGGCAGGTTCTGCCCGAGGTCGTCGATGATCAAGGTGAGATAGGCTTTGTGCGGCTCGCCGACCGGCGTCGCTTGCGCGAATCCGGCCAGGCTGCACAGCACAGCGATAATCAGCGCAACACGCATATCAACGGCTGCGCGTGATGCTCAGGCCCTTGAGCAGGCTCAGCGCCTGGGCCAACTGGTAATCGTCGTCCTGCGGCATCGGTTTGGCTTTGGCGCCGCTGCCGGTCGGCTGGTCGGCGCCGCCGTTGCCATTGCCCAGGTGGCCTTGCAGGTCCGCCTCTTTGTAGTACTCGCTGTCGATCTCGTTGGTGATCTTGGCCTTGCGCACCTCGATGTCCGGCACGATGCCCTGGGCCTGGATCGAGCGACCATTGGGCGTGTAGTACAGCGCCGTGGTGATCTTCAGCGCACGCTCGTTATTGAGCGGCAATACGGTTTGCACCGAGCCTTTACCGAAGGTCGTGGTGCCCATCAGCACACCGCGCTTCTGGTCCTGCAGGGCGCCGGCGACGATCTCCGAGGCCGAGGCGCTGCCGCCGTTGATCAGCACGGCCAGCGGCACGTTCTCGCTCAGATCGTTGCCGGTGGCCGAGAAGCGCAGCTCGGAATTGGCGATGCGGCCCTTGGTGTAGACGATCAGGCCCTTGGTGATGAAGTGGTCGACCACTTCCACCGCAGACTGCAACACACCGCCCGGGTTGTTACGCAGGTCGAGCACGATGCCGTTGAGCTTCTTGCCGTTGTCCTTGCGCAGCTTGGCCAGGGCCTTGGCCACTTCGTCGCCGGTCTTGACCTGGAATTGGGTGATGCGGATGTAGCCGTAGCCCGACTCCAGCAACTGGCTCTTCACGCTCTTGACCACGATGGTGGAGCGGGTCAGGGTCACGTCGAACGGATTGCCGCCGTCGCGCACCAGGGTCAGGGTGATTTTCTGGCCGATCTTGCCGCGCATCTTGTCGACGGCTTCGGTCATGGTCTGGCCGCGGGTTGGCTGGCCGTTGATCTTGACGATAAAGTCACCCGCCTGGATGCCGGCCTTGGATGCCGGGGTGTCGTCGATGGGCGAGACCACCTTGATGTTGCCGTCTTCGGAACCGACCTCAATGCCCAGGCCACCAAATTCACCGCTGGTGCTTTCCTGCAGTTCAGCGAAGTCTTCCGGGCCCAGGTAGGCCGAATGCGGGTCGAGGTTGCTGAGCATGCCCTTGATGGCGTTTTCCAGCAGGGTCTTGTCGTCTACGGGTTCGACATAGGCTGCCTTGATCCGGTCCATGACCTCGGCAAAGGTGCGCAGCTCGTCCAGCGGCAACGGCGCCTTGGTGGTCGCAGCGGTCGCGGCGGGAACAGCCTGGTCGGCAAAAGCCAGAGGCGCGCCGATCACCAGGGCGATCGTCAGGGCCAGCGAAGTGAGGCGGGACAAATGCAGCATGTCGAACGAACTCCTAATGTAGATGAGACCCTATCCTTGGGATCTGCACCATTGTGCAGGGTCGCTCGGGCGGCCCTGCTGACGAATAGCGAAGTACAGCGCCGGGGTGTCCTGGCCACCACTGTTACCGACAGTGGAGATGGATTCACCGGCTTTTACCACATCACCTGCCGACTTGAGTAACGTCTGATTGTGGCCGTAAAGGCTCAAATAGCCATTACCGTGGTCAAGAATCACCAGCAGGCCGGCCCCGCGCAGCCAATCGGCAAACACCACGCGCCCGCCGTGGACGGCGTGGACCTGGCTGCCCGCAGAGGCGCTGATCATCACACCGTCCCACTTGGCACGGGTGTCATCGCCACGGGTTTCGCCGAAGCGTGCCAACAGTCGACCATCAACCGGCCATGGAAGTTTGCCGCGCGCTGCAGCAAAAGGCCCGCCGAACGACTCGCCGCTGCTGGAAACCAGCGGGCCAGGCGCTGCGTGCGCCGGTTTGCGCGGGGCCGGCGCATCGGTAGTGGCTGCCAGTTCGGCCTCACGCTGGCGCTTTTTTTCGGCTTCCTGCTGGGCGATCAGCGCTTTTTGCCGCGCCTCCTCGGCCTCGCGTGCCTGGCGCGCCAGGGTTTCTTCGATAGTCTTGAGCACTTTGGCCAGGTCGGCCTGGTCCTGCTCGCGGGCCTGGAGCTTGGCGTCGCGGGCTTTTACGTCATTGTTGAGCTTGGCCAGGGCTTGCTGGCGTTCCTTGCGGACCTTGTCCAACTCGTTGCGCTGGGTGTCGAGCGCGGTCTTCTGGTCGAGCAGTTGGGCCTGCTGATCGTTGATCTCCTGCTCGACATTGGCCAACTGGCGCAGCGTTTCGTTAAAGCCCTTCAACTGCGCCAGGCGCGCCTGGCTCAGGTAATCGTAATAGGTGAGGGTGCGGGCAAACTTTTCCGGGTTCTGCTGGTTGAGCAGCAGCTTGAGATATTCCTGGCGGCCGCTCTGGTAGGCGGCGCGGGCCTGGATTGCGATCAGGCGTTGCTGTTCAACGCGTGCGCTCTGGAGTTTTTTTTTCTCAGCGTCGAGTCGCTCCAGTTCCGACTCGCTCTTCTTTAATTCTTTTTGCAGCTCCTGGACCTGCTTCTCCAGCTTGCCCATTTCGGTTTCCGTGCCGCGCAGGTCTTTCTGCACCCCGGACTTTTCTTCCTGGAGCTTGCCGAGCAGTTTTTTCAGCTCGGTAATGTCCTGACGCGTAGCGTCCAACTGTTGTTGGGTTTGTGCACGCTCATCGGCAAATGCCGGTTGGAGCAGGCAGACAAGAGCGAGGGTAATCAAGGCGCGAAGCATAGAGGCGGGCGACACCAGGGGAAAGGGACGCTCTAGTATGCCCGCCAAGCGCCGCAAAAAAAACGTCCAATTGGGGCGGGCGGGCAAGATAGGTGCCGAGTGGTGGTGGTATGGCAAAAAGATATCTTCCAAACACCGAAGGGCCAATGTGGGAGGGGGCTTGCCCCCGATAGCGGTGGACCAGTCACATAAGTGTTGACTGACACTCCGTCATCGGGGGCAAGCCCCCTCCCACATTGGATCTACCGTGTTGTTTAAATCAGACCAGAATTGAGGTCCCGGTCATTTCCTTCGGCTTTTCCAGCCCTATCAGCATCAGCATGGTCGGCGCCACATCCGCCAGTACGCCGCCGTTACGCACTTTGAAATCGCGCTTGCCGACGTAGATGAACGGCACCGGCTCGGTGGTGTGGGCTGTGTGGGCCTGGCCGGTGGACTCGTCGGACATCTGCTCGCAGTTGCCGTGGTCGGCGGTGATCAGCGCTTCGCCACCGACTTTGTCCAGGGCATCGACGATGCGGCCCACGCACAGGTCCAGGCATTCCACGGCCTTAGTGGCAGCCTCCAGGTTGCCGCTGTGGCCGACCATGTCGCCGTTGGCGTAGTTGACCACGATGACGTCATAACGCTGATGCTCGATGGCGTCGACGATCTTGTCGGTGACTTCCGGTGCGCTCATTTCCGGCTGCAGGTCGTAGGTCGCGACTTTTGGCGATGGGATCAGGATGCGCTCTTCGCCAGGGAAAGGTTCTTCACGTCCGCCGGAGAAGAAGAAGGTCACGTGGGCATATTTTTCAGTTTCGGCGATGCGCAGTTGAGTCTTGCCGTTTTTCGCCAGGTAATCGCCCAGTACGTTTTCCAGGCTGCCCGGCGCAAAAGCCGACGGGGCCGGGATGTTGGCGGCGTATTGGGTGAGCATGACGAACTCGACTTTCGGCTGGCGTGCGCGTTCGAAGTCTTTGAAACCGTCGTCGACAAACACATGGCTCAGCTCACGGGCACGGTCGGCGCGGAAGTTCATGAACACCATGGCGTCGCCGTCTGCGACTTTCACCGGCTCGCCGATGGTGGTGGCCTTGACGAATTCATCGCTCTCGCCACGGGCGTAGGCGGCTTCCAGGCCTTGCTGGGCGGTGGCGGCGTTGAATTCGGCCTGGCCATCGACGATCAGGTTGTAGGCCTGGGCCACGCGGTCCCAGCGGTTGTCGCGGTCCATGGCAAAGTAACGGCCTACCAGACTGGCGATGCGGCCTTTGCCCAGGGCGGCGAAGGTGGCGTCCAGCAGTTCGATGGACGACTGCGCGCTTTTGGGCGGGGTGTCGCGACCGTCAAGGAAGGCATGCAGGTAGATCTTGTCGGCGCCGCGCTTGAAGGCCAGTTCGGCCATGGCGATCAGGTGGTCCTGATGGCTGTGTACGCCGCCATCGGACAGCAGGCCCATGAAGTGCACGGCCTTGCCAGCGGCGACGGCTTTGTCCACCGCTGCGCAGATGGTCGGGTTTTCGAAGAACTCGCCATCGCGGATCGCTTTGGTCACGCGGGTGAAGTCCTGATAGACCACTCGTCCGGCGCCGAGATTCATGTGACCGACTTCCGAGTTGCCCATCTGGCCGTCCGGCAGGCCCACGTCCATGCCGGAGCCTGAGATCAAACCGTTGGGCACGGTGGCGGTGAGACGGTCCAGCACAGGCTTGCGGGCGGCGTACACCGCGTTGTCGTGGTGGCTTTCACTGTGTCCGAAGCCATCGAGAATTATCAGGACCAAAGGTTTAGGCGTGGTAGTCATAGATCCTCTCGCGGCGGTAATAAAGGAAGGCAATGGAAAAGTGAGTGGCAGTTTAAAGCGAAGTTCCAACCGCGTCACCGCTTTACGGGGGTTGGCCGCCCCCGACGGCTGTGTATACTTACCGCCATTTTAACGCCCTGGAACCTCCTTGATGGTTGATCACCTGATTGCATTTGCCACTGCCCACTATCTGCTCGTGGGTGCCTTCGTCATCCTGCTGGCGCTGCTGATCGCTCACGAATTGAGCCGTGGTGGCCGCAGCCTGAGCACATCGGAGCTGACCGCCCTGGTCAACAAGGATGAGGCCGTTGTCGTGGATATTCGCCCGGCCAAGGATTTCGCCGCCGGCCACATCGTCGGCGCCCTGAACATTCCCCAGGACAAGCTGATCGCGCGCTTGGCCGAACTGGAGAAATACAAGGCCAAGACCATTATCCTGGTCGACGCCCAAGGCCAGCACTCCGGCACGCATGCCCGCGAGATGCTCAAGTCCGGCTTTACCGCCGCCAAGCTGTCCGGTGGTATCAGCAGCTGGCGTGGCGATAACCTGCCGTTGGTGAAGTGATATGAGCCAGGTTGTCGTGTATTCCAGCGATTATTGCCCTTATTGCATTCGAGCCAAGCAGTTGCTCCAGAGCAAGAAGGTCGCCTTCGAAGAAATCAAGGTCGACGGCAAGCCTCAAGTGCGCGCCGAAATGACCCAGAAGGCTGGCCGCACGTCGGTCCCGCAGATCTGGATCGGCAGCCGGCATATCGGTGGTTGCGATGAGCTGTTTGCTTTGGAGCGCGCCGGTAAACTTGACGCGCTGCTGTCCGCCTAACCCCTAAAAGACCCCAAGATAAAGAAGGATCTGCGATGACTGATCAACAGAACACCGAAGCAGCGCAAGACCAAGGCCCACAGTTTTCGCTGCAGCGCATCTACGTGCGTGACCTGTCGTTCGAAGCGCCGAAAAGCCCGGCCATCTTCCGCCAGGAATGGACCCCAAGCGTCGCGCTGGACCTGAACACCCGCCAGAAAGCCCTGGAAGGTGACTTCCACGAAGTCGTGCTGACCCTGTCGGTCACCGTCAAGAACGGCGAAGAAGTGGCCTTCATCGCTGAAGTGCAACAGGCGGGTATCTTCCTGATCCAGGGCCTGGACGAAGCGTCCATGAGCCATACCCTGGGCGCGTTCTGCCCGAACATCCTGTTCCCGTACGCCCGTGAGACCCTGGACAGCCTGGTCACCCGTGGCTCGTTCCCGGCGTTGATGCTGGCACCGGTGAACTTCGATGCCCTGTACGCTCAAGAGCTGCAGCGCATGCAACAGGAAGGTTCGTCGACGGTTCAGTAAGTCGACGCGGTAAAAAATGTGGGAGGGGGCTTGCCCCCGATAGCGGTGTATCAGCCAGCCTATCTGTAGCTGACCCACCGAAATCGGGGGCAAGCCCCCTCCCACATTTGCTATGCGGTGTTACTTGAAACCGAGTTGGCGCCAGCCTTCGTAGACGGCCACGGCGACGGTGTTGGACAGGTTCAGGCTGCGGCAGCCCTCGCGCATCGGCAAGCGCAGGCGGTGGCCATCAGGCAGGGCGTCAAGCACGTCGGCCGGCAGGCCGCGGCTCTCCGGGCCAAACAGAAACGCGTCGCCCTCGGCAAAGCTGGCATCATGAAACGGTCGCGAGCCCTTGGTGGTGAACGCGAACACACGTGGCTGGCCCAGGCTTTCCAGGCAGCTGGCCAGGTCGGCATGGCGCTGGAGGGTGGCGTACTCGTGGTAATCCAGCCCGGCGCGGCGCAGGCGTTTATCGTCCATGTCGAAGCCCAGCGGTTCGATCAAATGCAGGTGGCAGCCACTGTTGGCGCACAGCCTGATAACGTTGCCGGTATTCGGCGGAATTTCTGGTTGAAAAAGGATGACGTGAAACATGCACGGCTCCGAAGGCAAAGATGCGCTGCATTCTACCCCTGAAGACGATCCAAGGCCGAAGCTATTGCCCAGGGTACTCGGCTCGCTGGCGATTGTCGGCCTGATGGTGGGCTTGATGATTGGGCGCCTGACCACCCCGGAACCGGTCGAACTGCAACAGATAGAACCTGTGGCGGACGGTCTGCTGGTGTGGTTCAACCGCGAGCCCAAGCTGCACGGCGAACATATCGACGGCGCCGTGGCGCTGTTGTTCGACGCACAGGGCAAGGCTGCCAATGGGCAACTGAAGGTCAATGACAAGGATGTGAACTGGCGCGTGCGCAAGACCGACGGCGGTTTGCTGCTCAACCTGGTGGCGGCGCGGCCATTGCGTGGGGAGTGGAACGGCCAGGAGGTCGATGACCGCTGGCGGCTGGAGATCCATCTCCAGGAGCAATAAAAGAGGGAGTTCCCGGCCTGCCTGTACCAGGGCTCCCAAAACGGGGTGAAGCCAGAGGCTTCGGTGTTAAAGAGGGGATTCTCGGCCTGCCTGTACCAAGGTCCCCGAAACTGGGTAGTACCAGGGTTATTGCAGGGCGCGTGCCAAAGTTTGCAATTGGCGCGGTAAATGATTGCAAGAAAGCGCAAAGCCCCGGAATCCGGGGCTTTGGTGGTTTCAGCGTTCAAGAATTTTTGAGCGATAGCGATCTTTCAGGTCTCAAGTCAGTGCCCAATGCCGGTTCATGGTGCATTGAAGCAGTGCACAACCTTCAAATCTTGTGACGATCCAAATGTGGGAGGGGGCTTGCCCCCGATAGCGGTGTACCAGCCAGCCTATCTGTGGCTGACCCACCGCAATCGGGGGCAAGCCCCCTCCCACATTGGATTTTCAGTGGATCAGAGATTGGGATCAGGCGTCGTCGCTGTCGTCGTCATCTGCGCCATCCACCTTCATCCCCAGTTCCTTGATCTTGCGCGTCAGGGTATTGCGGCCCCAACCCAGCAGCACAGCGGCATCGCGGCGGCGGCCGGCGGTGTGCTTGAGCGCGGTCTCGATCATGATCCGCTCGAACGCCGGTACGGCGCTGTCGAGCAGGTTCGACTGGCCGCGTGCCAGGGCCTGGTCGGCCCATTGGCGCAGCGCCTGTTCCCAGTTGGTCACTGGGGCCGAGTCCTGCGGCAGGCTCAACAGCTCCGGTGGCAGGTCGCTGATGTGCACTTCGCGCCCGGACGCCATTACCGTGATCCAGCGGCAGGTGTTCTCCAGTTGGCGTACGTTGCCGGGCCATGGCAGGTTCTTCAGGTATTCCTCGGTCTCGCTTTTGAGCAGCTTCGGCTCCACGGCCAGTTCCAGGGCGGCGCGGCTGAGGAAGTGGCGGGCGAGGGTGGGGATGTCTTCGCGGCGGTCCGACATGCGCGGGATGTGGATGCGGATCACGTTGAGGCGGTGGAACAAGTCTTCACGGAACTTGCCGGCGTGCACCAGGGTTTCCAGGTTCTGGTGGGTGGCCGCGATGATGCGTACATCCACCTTGACCGGCGTGTGCCCGCCCACCCGATAGAACTCGCCGTCGGCCAGCACGCGCAGCAGGCGGGTTTGGGTATCGGCCGGCATGTCGCCGATTTCATCGAGGAACAGGGTGCCGCCGTCGGCCTGTTCAAAACGTCCACGGCGCAGATTGGCCGCGCCGGTGAACGCGCCTTTTTCATGGCCGAACAGCTCGGACTCCATCAAGTCCTTCGGGATTGCGGCCATGTTCAGTGCAATGAACGGCGAGGCTGCCCGAGGGCTGTGACGGTGCAGGGCGTGGGCCACCAGCTCTTTACCGGTGCCCGATTCGCCGTTGATCAGCACGGTGATGTTGGAGTGACTCAAGCGCCCGATGGCGCGAAACACTTCCTGCATCGCCGGCGCTTCACCGATGATTTCCGGGGTGCGGGTCAGGGCCGGCGGGGCTTCCTGGTTCTGTTGCTCCTGGGCGTGCTGGTTGGCGCGCTTGACCAGCGCCACCGCCTCATCCACATCGAACGGCTTGGGCAGGTACTCAAAGGCGCCGCCCTGGTAGGACGCGACAGCGCTGTCCAGGTCCGAGTGCGCGGTCATGATGATCACTGGCAGGCGCGGGTGCTGCTCGCGAATGCGCGCCAGCAAGTCCAGGCCGCTGGCGCCGGGCATGCGGATATCGGAGATGATCACGTCCGGCTGCTGGCGAGCCAGGCGGCTCATCACGCCGTCGGCGCTGTCGAAGCTCTGGGTGGTCATGCCTTCCTGTTGCAAGGCTTTCTCCAGGACCCAGCGGATAGAACGGTCGTCATCGACGATCCAGACAGTTTCACTACGGCTCATGTCGTGGGGGCTCCTTGTTCCAATGGCAGGAAGATCGAGAACGTGGTGTGGCCGGGATGGCTCTCACATTCGATCAGGCCCTGGTGCTGGCTGATGATGTTCTGGGTAATGGCCAGGCCCAGCCCGGTACCGTCCGGGCGGCCGCTGACCATGGGGAAGAAGATGGTTTCCTGCAGTTCGGCCGGAATGCCCGGGCCGTTGTCGATGATCTCGACCTTGGTCACCAGGCGATGGCGTACATGGCCAATGGTGAACTGGCGCAGCGCGCGGGTGCGCAGGCTGATGCGGCCCAGGCGCAACTCGTTCTGGCTGCTGATGGCCTGCATGGCGTTGCGCACGATGTTGAGCACCGCCTGGATCATTTGCTCGCGGTCGATCAAGACGTCGGGAATGCTTGGGTCGTAGTCGCGCACCAGGGTGATGCAGCCCTGGCTTTCGGCGTCGACCAGTTGGCAGACGCGCTCCAGCACTTCGTGCACGTTGGTCATGGCCAGGGACGGCAGCTTGTTGGAGCCGAGCATGCGGTCCACCAGGTTACGCAGGCGGTCGGCCTCTTCGATGATGACGTTGGTGTAGTCCTTGAGATGCTCCTCCGGCAGCTCGCGGGCCAGCAACTGCGCCGCGCCGCGAATGCCGCCCAGGGGGTTCTTGATCTCATGGGCCAGGCCACGCACCAGCATCTTGCTGGTTTCCTGCTTGGACAGCTGCGCCTCTTCCTTGGTGATGCGCAGCAGGCGGTCGCGGGGGTGCACTTCGAGCAGCAGCAGGGTGGCGCCATTGCTCAGGATTGGTGTCACCGCGTAGTCGACGGTCAGCGTCTGCCCGGTCAGGGCGGTGAGCATTGCTTCGCGCTTGGTGAACGGGTGCGCCTGCTCCACGGCCTGGCGCAACGAGCTCAGGGCCTCGGCGGACTCGGTGAACAATTCGCTGATGAACTGCCCATGGCTGCGCTGGCCGCTGATGGCCAGGAGCATCTCCGCCGCCGGGTTCATGTACTCAAGGCGCAAGTCGGCATTGAGCAGGATGGTCGCGGTGGTCAGGTTGTCGAGTAACAAACGGTGCAGTGCATCGCTGATGGTCATCGGGACCTCTTTTGGAGCAAGGCGCAGGCTTGAGGCACACGCTGATACAAGGAAAATGCAAAAACCAAACCAAGGCTCCGAAAAGAAGCGTTAAACCCGTGAAATAGGCGGTTCAGGCGCGAAACTGTGGCGTTCTGCCAGTCTGCTCGGGAAGAATCGAACCAAAATGGGCTGGGGCTGGAGTGAGGGTGCAACCTATCGCACCAATATAGTGCGACTTGGGGTGGGCTGTCAGGGATGGATGCGATTCAAATGTGGGAGGGGGCTTGCCCCCGATAGCAGGGTGTCAGTCAGCCTATCTATCAACTGAACCACCGCAATCGGGGGCAAGCCCCCTCCCACATTTTTAATTGGGTTTACAGGGCTAGCCTTTGTATAGGCACAGCTCGGCGGTGGCGCGGATCATCGCCAGTTGGCGCAGCGGATCGTTCAACGGTTCATGCACCGCCGCGGCCAGCCACTGCGGGCACTGCGGGTCGGTACGCTGCGGGGTGAAGTCCGCCAGTTGTTGCAGCAGGCGTTTTTGCAATTCATCCAGCCGCGGGCGAATCTGCTTGACCAGGTCCGGGCGCGGATCGTCCGGCGCCTTGCCCTGGAACTGCCAGTCGGACAGGTGGGTGTATTGCACCAGTTTGTTCGCCTCGATCTGCGCTGAGAAAAACTGCTCGGCGGCGGCGGGGTCCAGTTTGTAGCTCGGGGCTTGGGCGACGACGCTGGCGATCACTTCCTGCTCGCGTTTTTTGTCTTCAACGGGCTTGTGGCTGTCCCATTTGCTCAAGGCCACCTGGTCGGCGATCTCCAGGCGTTCAGCGATGCTGTTGAGCAACGGCTCAAGCGTGGGAGGCGCGGCGCTGGCACTGGCGCTGACAAATAACAGAGCGAACACAAATCGACGTTTCAAAGGAAATCCCCTGTAGGAGCGAGCTTGCTCGCGAAGGTCGTTAACGATAACGCGTAAATGTTGAAGAAATGTGGTGTCCTGGCGTTTTTCGCGAGCAAGCTCGCTCCTACAGTGGCTGTGTAGGGCGTCAGGCGCAGGCTACCTTAGCTTGCGCGGTTGCCTACAGGTGAGCCAGAATCCGCCGGCTTGTACGGCTGGCTTGTCGTCTCTAAGGTTACTCGGTCGCTGCTCATCAGCGATCAGGTTTAGTAGCCTGAGGTCAAGTTAAGCGTGTACCGCACCGTTCTTTATGGCGGCTGTGTGCAGGGCATCTTCGGGTGCGCCGGTTTTTGCTTAACTTCCCCGGTCTACTAACCTGCGCCCAGCTGCCACCCAATCGTTTAGTAGCGAGTCGATGGCGGCCTCATTCGAGGAAGTTAAGACATGTTCAAGCCAACCCCAAATCCACCCCCATCCGTCTTCACCATCGCCGCCGATATCGACGACGAAGCCCTGATGATCAACAGCTTCGAAACCTTCTCCTCGGTCAGTACCTTGTTGCTGGACCTTTGCGAAGACCTGGATGGCAAGCACCGCGATATCGCACTGGCCATTCACCAATTGAGCGCCATGGGGACGCTGATGGTCAGCCGTATGCTCGACCGCCAAGCGGCCATCTGACAATCCACAGGCAAAAAAAGACCTCCCGAAGGAGGTCTTTATCATCACGCTACGTCAAGCAGCGCTACCGGATCAGCAGCTGTAGTACAGCTCGTATTCCAGTGGGTGTACGAAGGTGCGAACCTTGATTTCTTCTTCGCTCTTGAGCTCGATGTAGGCATCGATGAAGTCGTCGCTGAACACGCCGCCCTTGGTCAGGAACGCACGGCCCTTGTCCAGCTCTTCCAGGGCTTCTTTCAGGCTGCCGCACACTTGTGGGATCTCTTTGGCCTCTTCAGGCGGCAGGTCGTACAAGTTTTTGTCGGCGGCGTCGCCAGGGTGGATCTTGTTCTGGATACCGTCCAGGCCGGCCATGACCAGCGCAGCGAAGGCCAGGTACGGGTTGGCTGCCGGGTCCGGGAAGCGGGCTTCGATACGGCGAGCGCGTGGGCTGGACACGTAAGGAATACGGATCGAGGCGGAACGGTTACGGGCCGAGTAGGCCAGCATTACCGGCGCTTCGAAACCTGGCACCAGACGCTTGTAGGAGTTGGTCGACGGGTTGGTGAAGCCGTTCAGGGCCTTACCGTGCTTGATGATGCCGCCGATGAAGTACAGGGCGGTGTCGGACAGGCCGGCATAACCTTCGCCGGCGAAGGTGTTCTTGCCTTCTTTGGCGATGGACAGGTGAACGTGCATACCCGAACCGTTATCGCCGTATAGCGGCTTGGGCATGAAGGTAGCGGTACGGCCGTAGGCATCCGCCACGTTGTGTACGCAGTACTTCAGGGTCTGGACTTCGTCAGCCTTGGCGACCAGGGTGTTGAACTTCACACCGATTTCGTTCTGGCCGGCAGTCGCCACTTCGTGGTGGTGAACTTCGATGACCAGGCCCATCTCTTCCATGGCGTTGCACATGGAGGTACGGATTTCGTGGTCGTGGTCGAATGGCGGGACCGGGAAGTAGCCGCCCTTGATGCCTGGACGGTGGCCTTTGTTGCCGCCTTCCACGTCCTGGTCGGACATCCACGAACCTTGTTCGGAGAAAATCTTGAACATCGAACCGGAGATGTCGGACTTGAACTTGACCGAATCGAAGATGAAGAATTCAGGCTCCGGGCCTACGAATACGGTGTCGCCGATACCGGTCGACTTCAGGTATTCCTCGGCACGCTTGGCGATCGCACGTGGGTCGCGGTCGTAGCCTTGCATGGTCGAAGGCTCGATCACGTCGCAGACGATGATCAGGGTTGGGTCTTCGGTGAACGGGTCGAGGACGGCCGTGCTGTCGTCCGGCATCAGGATCATGTCGGAGGCTTCGATGCCTTTCCAGCCGGCGATGGAGGAACCGTCGAACATCTTGCCTTCTTCGAAGAAAGCATCATCCAGCGCGTCGCGAGCCGGCATGGTCACGTGGTGCTGAGTACCTTTGGTGTCCGTGAAGCGCAGATCAATCCATTTAACGTCATGATCTTTGATGAGTTGAACCGACTTCGACATGGTGTCCTCCGGGTGGCTTCGGGCTTGGTAGTGGAGTTAGCCCTTAGAATTTGGGTGATGCCGGCGCGGATACTCCGCCAAGGCAACCTGCCTCACAAGAGAGCAAATTGCATGCCAGTGCGCCAACATGGTCTTTTTGCTTCAAAATGGCCCCTATAACGGTGCAAACGGCCAATGGGCGATAAATGACGCACCGCAATGTAGCGTTATTGGGTGAAAATGACCTGTTTTGGTGCGCTGCACATGCGATGCATATTAACTGGTTAAACCTTGAGCGATTTCCGCTATAATCCGCGCCCCCCTTTTTCAGCAGGCCCGGCGCGCGCTGTTTCCATGAAATTAATCGTAAAAGTCTTCCCCGAGATCACCATCAAGAGCCGACCGGTACGGATGCGTTTCATCCGTCAGTTGGCCAAGAACATCCGTGCCGTGCTCCGCGATCTGGACCCGGCTGTGGTGGTGAACGGCGTGTGGGACAATCTCGAGCTGGAAACCCGCCTGACCGACGCCAAAGCCTTGAAGGACATGACCGAGCGCCTGAGCTGCATGCCGGGTATCGCGCATTTCCTGCAAGTGGACGAGTACCCGCTGGGCGACTTCGACGACATCACCGAGAAGTGCCGGCTGCACTTCGGTGATGAGCTTGCCGGCAAGATTTTTTCGGTGCGTTGCAAGCGCGCCGGCAAGCATCCGTTCAGCTCCATGGATGTGGAGAAATACGTCGGCAGCAAGCTGCGTCGCGAGTGCGGTGCGGCCGGAATCTCCCTCAAAGCGCCGCAAATCGAAGTGCGCATGGAAATTCGCGACCAACGGTTGTTTGTGATCCACAGCCAGCACGACAGCATCGGCGGCTACCCGCTGGGCGCCCTGGAACAGACCCTGGTGTTGATGTCCGGCGGTTTCGATTCCACGGTCGCGGCCTACCAGATCATGCGGCGCGGCCTGATGAGCCACTTCTGCTTCTTTAACCTGGGCGGTCGTGCACACGAATTGGGCGTGATGGAAGTGGCGCACTTTATCTGGAAGAAGTACGGCAGCTCCCAGCGCGTGCTATTTGTAAGCGTGCCGTTCGAAGAAGTGCTGGGCGAAATTCTCGGCAAAGTCGATAACAGTCATATGGGCGTAGTTTTGAAGCGTATGATGTTGCGCGCCGCGTCCCGGATCGCCGACCAGTTGCAGATCGATGCGCTGGTGACCGGTGAAGCGATCTCCCAGGTATCCAGCCAGACGTTGCCGAACCTGTCGTTGATCGACTGCGTGACCGAGAAGCTGGTGCTGCGCCCGCTGATCGCCAGCCACAAGCAGGACATCATCGACCTGGCAGAAGAAATCGGCACCGCCGACTTTGCCAAGCATATGCCCGAGTATTGCGGGGTCATTTCGGTGAACCCCAAGACCCACGCCAAGCGCAACCGCGTGGAGTATGAAGAACAACAGTTCGACATGGCGATTCTGGAGCGTGCGCTCGAGAACGCCAAACTGGTCCCGATCGATCGCGTCATCGACGAGCTGGGCCAGGATGTGCAGATCGAAGAAGTCAGCGAAGCCCTGGCCGGCCAGATCATCGTCGACATCCGTCACCCGGATGCCGCCGAAGACGAGCCCCTGGAGATTCCTGGCATCGACGTACAAACGCTGCCGTTTTATGCATTGAACGCGCGTTTCAAGGAACTGGATGACAGCCGTCAGTACCTGCTGTATTGCGACAAAGGCGTGATGAGTCGCCTGCATGCCCACCATTTGCTCAGTGAGGGGCATGCCAATGTGCGCGTTTATCGACCGAGCTAAGAGCCCGGGGCTGTTTGCCTGTGGCCTGCGTCACCGGCCCCCCGACTCTGCCGTCAAGCTGTAACGGCAAGGCCTGACTCTACTGTTAATCGCTGCCACGACCTGTCAGCACACCGAATCCTCTGATCGAGATACACAAGTGATCGAAAATCTACGTAACATCGCCATCATTGCTCACGTTGACCATGGTAAAACCACCCTGGTAGACAAACTCCTGCGTCAATCCGGCACCCTGGAGCGCAACGAGCTCAACGACGAGCGCGTGATGGACTCCAACGACCAGGAAAAAGAGCGCGGTATTACCATCCTGGCGAAAAACACCGCCATCAACTGGAACGGCTACCACATCAACATCGTGGATACCCCGGGCCACGCCGACTTCGGCGGCGAAGTAGAACGCGTAATGTCGATGGTTGACTCCGTTCTGCTGCTGGTTGACGCTCAAGACGGCCCTATGCCGCAAACCCGTTTCGTGACCAAGAAGGCGTTCGAAGCCGGCCTGCGTCCGATCGTGTGCATCAACAAGGTTGACCGTCCAGGCGCGCGTCCGGACTGGGTACTGGACCAGATTTTCGACCTGTTCGACAACCTCGGTGCTACCGAAGAACAGCTGGACTTCCAAGTCATCTACGCTTCGGCCCTGAACGGCATTGCCGGTCTGGAACACACCGCCATGGCGGAAGACATGACTCCGCTGTATCAGGCCATCGTTGACCACGTTCCACCACCGAAGGTTGACCGTGAAGGCCCGTTCCAGATGCAAATCTCGGCACTGGACTACAACAGCTTCCTGGGTGTTATCGGCGTTGGCCGTATCGCGCGTGGCAGCGTCAAGCCGAACACCCCGGTTGTCGCTATCGGCGCCGACGGCAAGAAGCGTAACGGTCGTATCCTGAAGCTGATGGGTCACCACGGCCTGCACCGCATCGACGTTGAAGAAGCCTTCGCCGGCGACATCGTGTGCGTCAGCGGTATGGACTCGCTGTTCATCTCCGACACCCTGTGCCAGCCGGACACCGTCGAGGCGATGAAGCCTCTGACCGTTGACGAGCCAACCGTTTCCATGACCTTCCAGGTGAACGACTCGCCGTTCTGCGGTAAGGAAGGCAAGTTCGTGACCTCCCGTAACATCAAGGAGCGTCTGGACAAAGAGCTGCTGTACAACGTTGCACTGCGCGTTGAAGAAGGCGACTCGGCCGACAAGTTCAAGGTCTCCGGCCGTGGTGAGCTGCACCTTTCGGTACTGATCGAAACCATGCGTCGCGAAGGCTTCGAAATGGGTGTGGGTCGTCCGGAAGTGATCATCCGTCAGGTTGACGGCGTGAAGCAGGAACCGTTCGAAAACGTCACCATCGACACCCCTGAAGAATCCCAGGGCAAGGTCATGGAAGAGATGGGCCTGCGTAAGGGCGACCTGACCAACATGGTGCCGGATGGCAAGGGCCGTGTACGTCTGGAATACAACATCCCTGCGCGTGGTCTGATCGGTTTCCGTAACCAGTTCCTGACCCTGACCAACGGTGCTGGCATCCTGACCTCGATCTTCGATCGCTACGACACCATGAAGTCCGGCGACATGTCCGGTCGTCAGAACGGTGTTCTGGTATCGGTAGAAACCGGCAAGGCGCTGACCTACTCCCTGGAAACCCTCCAGGCACGTGGCAAGCTGTTCGTTGAGCACGGTCAAGAGATCTACAACGGTCAGATCGTTGGTCTGAACAGCCGTGACAACGACATGGGCGTCAACCCAACCAAAGGCAAGAAGCTCGACAACATGCGTGCTTCGGGCAAAGACGAAACCATCGCTCTGGTTCCACCTGTTCGCTTCACCCTGGAACAGGCCCTGGAATTCATCCAGGACGACGAGCTGTGCGAAGTCACGCCTAAGTCGATCCGCCTGCGTAAGAAGATCCTGGACGAAGGCGAGCGTACCCGCGCTGCCAAGAAAGCCAAGAACTGAGTTAACTCAGGCTGAATGAAAAACGCCCCCGGTCGAAAGGCCGGGGGCGTTTTTTTATGCCTGCTGTTTGCCTGATCGTTCCCACGCTCTGCGTGGGAATGCCGCTTGGGACGCTCCGCGTTCCGCTTTCAAGGGCGGACGCAGAGCGTCCAGGGCTGCGTTACCACGCGGAGCGTGGGAACGATCAACCCTGGATCAGAATTTATCGAGGGTCTTGAACTTGGTCTCGCGCACCACTTCCTTGGGCTTGTACGCGCAATACCCCGGCCGCGGGCCGATCTTGGGGTGATTGCGGCAGGTATCCGGGCGCTTGTCATAAATAGTGCAGAAGCGCGTCTTACGATCCAGGTACAAGCAATCATTGTTGCTCATGCGCTGCAGGGTAAAAATCTCGGATTTGTTGTTGTAGCGCTCGACGATGCCTTCCTTCTGCAAACGCTTGGCGATGTTCTTCGGTGGGTCGCCGCGCTCGAACTCATCGACGATGCCGATGCGGATCAGGTCCTTGATCTTCACTTCGACCGGCAGCGTGCAGCAGCTGGACACGCAGCCGCCGCACATGTGGGCGGAATATTTCTGCCAGGTCTCGAGACGGTCGAGTTCCGCGGCGGCGATCAGTTGAGGCTTCATCGGGGTTCCAAAAGGTGGGGCTGTATCCGGGCGCGCGATCATACCGGGATTGGTGGTTTTTTGAACAATCTTTTCAGGGTTTCTGCGCGAACGGCGATCGGGCACGACCTCTGCATCAAATTCACGCAACCGTGAATGAGTTAAAAAATTGACGAACCAGAGCGTCTACCGTCTGTCAGACCGTCTAGGCTCTAGCAACTCCTTCTATCTCGCCCGAGGTCGCAATTGATGTCTCAGGAACCACTTGCACGAGAAGCAGAGGTAGCCGCATTTCGCGATGCCGTCTTGACCAAACTCACCTACGCGGTGGGCAAGGACCCGGACCACGCCTTCGACCATGACTGGTTCGAGGCCATTGCCCTGGCCGCACGCGACCAGATGGTCGACCACTGGATGGACCACACGCGGCGCATCTACCGCAAAGGCCAGAAGCGGGTGTATTACCTCTCGCTGGAATTTCTTATCGGCCGCCTGCTCTACGACAGCCTGAGCAACCTTGGCGTGTTGGAGATCGCTCGCGAAGCCCTGTCCGAGCTCGGCGTCGACCTTGAGCGCATTCGCCTGCTCGAACCCGACGCGGCGCTTGGCAACGGTGGCCTGGGCCGCCTGGCGGCGTGCTTCATGGAAAGTATGTCGACTCTGGGCATCGCCGGTCACGGTTATGGCATTCGTTACGAGCACGGCTTGTTCCGCCAGGCAATTGTCGATGGCTGGCAGCAGGAGCAGACCGAACGCTGGCTGGATTTTGGCAACCCCTGGGAGTTCGAACGCGCCGAAGTGATCTACCCGATCGGTTTCGGCGGCAGCGTGGAAACCCTGGCGGACGCGTCCGGCAAGATGATTCAGGTGTGGTCGCCCAGCGAAACCGTACGCGCGGTGGCCTATGACACCCCGGTAGTCGGCTGGCGTGGCGCCAGCGTCAACACCCTGCGCCTGTGGCGTGCCCGCGCGGTGGAAGACCTGCACCTGGAGCGCTTCAACGCCGGTGACCACCTGGGCGCCGTGGCCGAGGTGGCCCGCGCCGAAAGCATCTCCCGCGTGCTTTACCCGGCCGACAGCACCGAAGCGGGGCAGGAGCTGCGCCTGCGCCAGGAATACTTCTTCGTGTCCGCCTCGTTGCAAGACTTGCTGCGCCGCCACAAGAACATGCACGGCACGGTGCTGAGCCTGGGCGAACACGCGGCCATCCAGCTCAACGACACCCACCCGTCCATCGCCGTGGCCGAGTTGATGCGCCAGTTGGTCGACCTGCACGACATCCCGTGGGAGGCCGCGTGGGACGTCACCGTCGAAACGCTTTCCTACACCAACCACACCTTGTTGCCCGAGGCGTTGGAAACCTGGCCTGTCGGCTTGATGGAGCGCATGCTGCCCCGGCACATGCAGATCATCTACCTGATCAACGCCCGGCACATCGACTCGCTGCGCGCCAAGGGCATTCACGACTTCGACGTGCTGCGCGCAGTGTCATTGATTGAAGAGGACAACGGCCGTCGCGTACGCATGGGCAACCTGGCGTTCCTCGGTTCCCACAGTGTCAACGGCGTGTCCGGGCTGCACACTCAACTGATGCGCAGCACGGTGTTTTCCGAACTGCATAAGCTCTACCCGGAGCGCATCAACAACAAAACCAACGGCATCACCTTCCGTCGCTGGCTGTACCAGGCCAATCCCAAGCTCACGTCGATGCTGGTGGACGCGCTGGGCCCGGACATTCTCGACACCATGGAAACGCGCCTCGGCGAGCTGGAAACCTTCGCCGAGAAGCAGACCTTCCGCAAAGCCTTCGCCGACCAACGTCTGCACAGCAAACGGGCGCTGGCCGACATCATCCATGAGCGCCTGGGCATTTCGGTGAACCCGGCGGCGATGTTCGACGTGCAGGTCAAGCGGATTCACGAGTACAAGCGCCAGTTGCTCAACCTGCTGCACACCGTGGCGTTGTACCAGGCGATCCGCGCCGAGCCGGAAGTCGATTGGGTGCCGCGGGTGAAAATCTTCGCCGGCAAGGCGGCGGCGAGTTATCACCAGGCCAAGCTGATCATCAAGCTGACCAACGACATCGCCCGCACCGTCAACAACGACCCGACCGTGCGCGACCTGCTCAAGGTGGTTTTCCTGCCCAACTACAACGTCAGCCTGGCGGAAAGCATCATTCCGGCGGCGGATTTGTCGGAGCAGATTTCCACCGCCGGTTTCGAGGCGTCGGGTACCAGCAACATGAAGTTCGGCCTCAACGGCGCGCTGACCATCGGCACCATGGACGGCGCCAACGTGGAGATGCACGAGCGCGTGGGCGCCGAGCACATGTTCATCTTTGGTCTCAGTGCCCAGCAGGTAGAAGCTCGCAAGCATGCCGGCGAGTTCAATGCAGGGCCCGATATTGCCGCGTCCCATCGGTTGAGCGATGTGCTGCAAGCGATCCGTGGCGGGGTGTTCTCGCCGGATGATCCGGGCCGGTATGTGGGGTTGATCGACGGGCTGATCGACTACGACCGCTTCCTGGTGTGTGCCGACTTCGACTCCTACTGGGACGCCCAGGCGCAGGTTGAAGCGCATTGGCACGACTCCAAGGCCTGGTGGCGCTCGGCGGTGTTGAACACGGCGCGGATGGGCTGGTTCAGCTCGGACCGTACCATCCGCGAATACGCCACCGAAATTTGGAAAGCCCTCGACTAGCCCCCTGATGCCACTGTAGGAGCGAGCTTGCTCGCGAAGAACGTCAACGATAACGCTTGCTTCCTGAACGAACGCGGCGTCTTTAAGTTTTTCGCGAGCAAGCTCGCTCCTACAGAGGCTCGTGGCGCCAAGCCGTGAACTCTATTGGCGTTAAATCCTCTGATTAGAGGAAATACGCCCCGACTCGCGTTAAACTGCGCGGGTTTTCAGCCCCCCATTCTCCGGAGCCTTCCATGTCCCGCGTTACCTTGAGTCGCTATTTGATCGAGCAGACCCGCAGCAACAACACGCCTGCCGATCTGCGCTTCCTTATCGAAGTGGTGGCGCGTGCCTGTAAGGAAATCAGCCACGCCGTGTCCAAAGGCGCACTGGGTGGTGTCCTGGGCAGCATGGGCACTGAAAACGTGCAGGGCGAAGTGCAGAAGAAGCTCGACGTCATCTCCAACGAGATCCTGCTCGAAGCCAACGAATGGGGCGGTCACCTGGCCGGCATGGCGTCCGAAGAAATGGACAATGCCTACCAGATCCCGGGTAAATACCCTAAAGGCGCATACCTGCTGGTATTCGACCCACTGGACGGCTCGTCCAACATCGACATCAACGCCCCGGTCGGCACCATCTTCTCGGTACTGCGTTGCCCGAACGAATACCTGAGCCAGAACGAAGCCCTGAACGAAAAGGCCTTCCTGCAGCCCGGCACCGAGCAGGTCGCCGCCGGTTACGCGATCTACGGCCCACAGACCATGCTGGTCCTGACCCTGGGCGATGGCGTCAAGGGCTTCACCCTGGACCGCGAAATGGGCAGCTTCGTACTCACCCACGAAGACATCTCCATTCCTGCCTCCACCCAGGAATTCGCGATCAACATGTCCAACCAGCGTCACTGGGAAGAGCCGGTGAAACGCTATGTCAACGAATTGATGGAAGGCGAAGAAGGCCCGTTGAAGAAAAACTTCAACATGCGCTGGGTCGCAGCCATGGTGGCCGACGTACACCGCATCCTGACCCGTGGCGGCCTGTTCATGTACCCACGTGACAGCCGCGAGCCTTCCAAGCCGGGCAAGCTGCGCCTGATGTACGAAGCCAACCCGATGTCGTTCCTGGTTGAGCAGGCGGGCGGTGCGTCCACTGACGGCCACCAGCGCATCCTCGACATCCAGCCCGAAGGCCTGCACCAGCGAGTGGCGGTGTTCCTGGGTTCGAAGGAAGAAGTTGAGCGTGTGACGGCTTATCACAAGTAGGCGCGAGCTTGCTCGCGAAAAGCTGACAGGCGACGCGGGCATCCAGACAGCCCGCGTCATGATCGTTCCCACGCTCCGCGTGGGAATGCCGCTCTGGACGCTCCGCGTCCTGCTTTTTGCGCAATGGCGACGCAGAGCATCGCGGGATGCATTACCACGCAGAGCGTGGGAACGATCAGCTCTCTAGCCCCGAAACGTTTCAGCGTTTTCGGGGCTTTTTTGTTTTCGCTCGTCGGGAACCAGACACCTCTTTTCCCTTCTAAGCTTCTGGCAGATACCCCAGCTGCTTTGTCTCTCCAGGAGCTTTTCCATGTCTTTACGCCGTCTCGCCCTGCTGGCTTTTTGCGTGCTGTTGGCCGCTTGCAGCAAGGTCAACCAAGAAAATTACCAGAAGCTGTCGGCCGGAATGGCCAAGGCCGAGGTGGAGTCGTTGCTGGGCAAGCCGACCGATTGTTCCGGCGCACTGGGCATGTCCAGTTGCACCTGGGGCGATAAAAACAGCTTTATCAGCGTGCAGTATGCCGGTGACAAGGTTCTGATGTTTTCCGGGCAAGGCCTGAAGTAAACCGGGGCGCGAGCCTGCGGGAGAAGAAGAATGATGCGTTTTGTTGTGTTCCTTTGCGCCAGCCTGTTTTTGGCGGGCTGTGCCAGCCATTCTGGCGATGATCTGCAACCCAAGACCGCGAGTCACGTCAACCTCAAGCGTTACCAGGGCACCTGGTATGAGCTGGCCCGCTTGCCGATGTACTTCCAGCGCAACTGTGCGCAGTCCGAAGCGCGCTACACCTTGCTGCCCGATGGCGACATGTCGGTGTTCAACCGCTGCCTGACGCCTGAATGGAAATGGCAGGAAGCCAAAGGCACGGCCACGCCCCAGGTGCCGGGCAAGACCGACAAGCTCTGGGTGGAATTCGACAACTGGTTTACGTCGTTACTGCCCGGCGTCGCCAAGGGCGATTACTGGGTGCTGTATGTCAGCGATGACTACAAGACGGCCATCGTCGGCAGCCCTAGCCGGCGTTACATGTGGATCCTGTCGCGTACGCCGACGGTGAGCGCCGAAACCCGTGAAGACCTGCTGAGCAGGGCGCGGCAGCAGGGGTATGACACGACGCGGTTGATCTTCCGTACTCCGGATAAGCAGATGGCCAAGAGTTCGCAGTAATCAAAATGTGGGAGGGGGCTTGCCCCCGATAGCGGTGTGTCAGTATCAGATGAGCTGGCTGACACACCGCAATCGGGGGCAATCCCCCTCCCACATTTGTTATGTGTCGCTTGTCAGCTCAACAAATCCCTCAAGACCTGGGTGAATGCCCGGCTGCTGTCTTCTTCGCCAGCATGATGTCCATCGCGCACCACCCACTGGCCGTTGACCAGCACATCGCGTACCTGCCGATCACCACCGGCAAACAGCCAGCGATTGAGAATCCCGTCCTCACTGGCCGTGGCCAGGTACGGATCGTTACCGTCCAGCACGATCCAGTCCGCCCGCTTGCCCACTTCCAGGCGGCCAACCGGCTGCCCCAGCGCTTGGGCGCCACCGTCCAGTGCCGCATCGAACAGCGTGCGGCCCACCATTGGCTGGTCGTCGCGATATAGACGATTGCGCCGTTGATCGCGCAGGCGCTGGCCGTATTCCAGCCAGCGCAATTCTTCCACCACGCTCAGTGACACATGGCTGTCGGAGCCGATACCCATGCGGCCGCCCTGGGCCAGAAAATCCACTGCCGGAAAAATGCCATCGCCCAGGTTGGCTTCGGTGGTCAGGCACAAACCGGCAATCGCCCGGCTCCTGGCCATGCGCGTCACTTCGTCGGAGTCGGCGTGGGTGGCATGAACCAGGCACCAGCGTTCATTCACGTCGACATTGTCATACAGCCACTGCAATGGGCGTTTGCCGCTCCAGGCCAGGCAGTCGTCGACTTCCTTTTGCTGTTCGGCAATGTGGATGTGCACCGGACAAGCCGTGTCGCTGGCGGCCAGCACGTGCTTGATCTGTTCGGGCGTGACTGCCCGCAGGGAGTGGAAACACAGGCCCAGGTGCTGCGCAGGTTGCGCGGCGAGTATCGGCTGCAGGCGCGCCTGCAGGTCGAGATAGTGTTCGGTGCTGTTGATAAACCGGCGCTGCCCGTCGTTGGGGGCCTGGCCACCGAACCCCGAATGCGTATAAAGCACCGGCAGCAAGGTCAGGCCGATCCCGCTGCTGGCGGCTGCCTGGCTGATCTGGCGCGACAGCTCTGTGCGGTCGGCATAGGGCTGGCCGCTGACGTCGTGATGTACATAGTGAAACTCGGCCACCGAGGTATAGCCGGCCTTGAGCATTTCGATGTACAGCTGGCGGGCGATGACCTGCAACTGGTCCGGGCTGATTTTGCCGACCATGCGGTACATCAGGTCGCGCCAGGTCCAGAAACTGTCGTTCGGATTGCCTGCCACTTCGGCCAGACCCGCCATGGCGCGCTGGAAGGCGTGGGAATGCAGGTTCGGCATGCCGGCCAGTACCGGCCCCCTGAGCCGCTCGGCGCCGTCTGCCGTGGCATTGGCCTCTACCTTCGTCAGCCGCCCATCGGCGCTGATTTCAAGACGTACATCATTGGCCCATCCATCAGGCAGCAGCGCGCGTTCGGCAAAGAAAGCAGACATGATCAAGTCACCCCGGTCGTGTGTTTATTTGTATATACATATACAGACGTTTGCCTGCTCGGTAAACTCCGGCAATCTATGCATCTTTTTCCCCTGCAAGGATTCCTCGTGCCGACTCCGCCTGCCAAGTCTTCGCTGGCTGCCCATATGGACGAAAGTCCGGCGCCCTTGTATGCCCGCGTCAAACAGATGATCAGCCAGCAGATCCTCAACGGCAACTGGCCGCCCCATTACCGCGTGCCGTCGGAGAGCGAGCTGGTCAGCCAACTAGGCTTCAGCCGCATGACCATCAACCGCGCGTTGCGTGAGCTGACGGCCGAAGGGTTGCTGGTGCGCATGCAGGGTGTGGGTACGTTCGTCGCCGAGCCCAAGAGTCAGTCGGCGCTGTTTGAAGTGCACAACATTGCCGATGAGATCGCCTCCCGCGGCCATCGCCATACGTGCCAGGTCATTACCCTGGGCGAGGAAGCGGCCGGTTCCGAACGCGCCGTCGCCCTGGAAATGCGCGAAGGCGGGCGGGTGTTTCACTCGTTGATCGTGCATTTCGAAAACGACATTCCGGTGCAGATCGAAGACCGTTTCGTCAACGCGCTGGTCGCCCCGGAATACTTGCAGCAGGATTTCACCCAGCAAACGCCCTACGCCTACCTCAACCAGGTGGCCCCGCTGACCGAAGGCGAGCACGTGGTTGAAGCGATCCTCGCCGATGCCGCCGAGTGCAAGCTGCTGCAGATCGAAGCGGGCGAGCCCTGCCTGCTGATTCGCCGGCGCACCTGGTCCGGCCGCCAGCCGGTCACGGCCGCGCGCCTGATTCACCCCGGTTCCCGGCACAGCCTCGAAGGACGCTTCAGTAAATGAGTTCAGTCAACGTCTGGCGCGCCGCCGACTATGTGCGCATGCCGTGGAAGAACGGCGGCGGCAGTACCGAAGAAATCACCCGCGACGCGGGCACCGGCCTTGAGGGTTTCGGCTGGCGCCTGTCGATTGCCGATATTGCCGAGTCGGGCGGGTTTTCCACCTTCGCCGGTTACCAGCGCGTGATTACGGTGATCAAGGGCGCGGGCATGGTGTTGACCGTCGACGGTGAAGAGCAGCGCGGTTTGTTACCGCTGCAGCCGTTCGCCTTCGCCGGTGACAGCCAGGTGTCGTGCCGCTTGATCACCGGGCCGATCCGCGATTTCAACCTGATCTACTCGCCTGAGCGTTACCACGCGCGCTTGCAGTGGGTGGATGGCGTGCAACGCTTTTTCAGCACGGCCCGGACGGTGCTGGTGTTCAGCGTTGCCGATGAGGTGAAGGTGCTGGGCGAGAAACTCGGCCATCACGATTGCCTGCAAGTGGACGGTAACACCGGCTTGCTGGATATCTCGGTCAGTGGCCGCTGCTGCCTGATCGAACTGACCGCACGCGGTTAAAACATGTGGGAGGGGGCTTGCCCCCGATAGCGGTGTATCAGCCAAAGATCTGGTGGCTGACACTCTGCAATCGGGGGCAAGCCCCCTCCCACATTTGTTTCTGCGGCGTTTCCAACCTGTGCACCAATTTGTTACCGAATGCCCCAGCGTGACGCAAAGCCATGCTGTCGTGACTACACATCCCCCGTCGTAAATTCCTCTGTAAGAAATTTCATCAAGCCTGGAAGCCTTAATTTCCAAGGCTCCCACGCGCTGTGCAAAAAAATCCAAGCCCCTCTCGCGGAAAGTTGGCCGCTCGATTGCATATGCTTGTACATACAAGTAAAGGTGTGTGCGTAAGACTCTTCTTCGCACCGTCCAAGTCCGCGCATCGATCGCCGAGGAGTCCAGTTGTGACCGATTTTTCGAAAGCAAGGCCTACAAAATACCGTGACGTCGAAATCCGCGCGGCCCGCGGTAACACGCTCACCGCCAAAAGCTGGCTGACCGAAGCGCCGCTGCGCATGTTGATGAACAACCTCGACCCGCAAGTGGCCGAGAACCCCAAGGAACTGGTGGTATACGGCGGTATTGGTCGTGCGGCGCGCAACTGGGAATGCTACGACCAGATCGTCGAAAGCCTCACCCACCTGAATGACGACGAAACCCTGCTGGTGCAATCGGGCAAGCCGGTCGGCGTGTTCAAGACCCACAGCAACGCCCCGCGCGTATTGATCGCCAACTCCAACCTGGTGCCGCACTGGGCCAGTTGGGAACACTTCAACGAACTGGATGCCAAGGGCCTGGCCATGTACGGCCAGATGACCGCCGGCAGCTGGATCTATATCGGCAGCCAGGGCATCGTCCAGGGCACCTACGAAACCTTCGTCGAAGCCGGTCGCCAGCATTACGATTCGAATCTCAAGGGCCGTTGGGTGCTCACCGCCGGTTTGGGCGGTATGGGTGGCGCGCAACCGCTGGCCGCGACCCTGGCCGGTGCCTGCTCGTTGAACATCGAGTGCCAGCAGGTCAGCATCGATTTCCGCTTGAACAGCCGCTATGTCGACGAGCAAGCCACTGACCTTGACGACGCCCTGGCGCGCATCGCCAAGTACACCCAGGAAGGCAAAGCCATCTCCATCGCCCTGCTGGGCAACGCCGCCGAAATTTTGCCTGAGCTGGTCAAACGTGGCGTGCGTCCGGACATGGTCACCGACCAGACCAGCGCCCACGACCCGCTCAACGGTTACCTGCCGGCCGGCTGGACCTGGGACGAATACCGCGCCCGCGCCAAGACTGAGCCCGCCGCCGTGATCAAGGCAGCCAAGCAGTCGATGGCCGTGCACGTCAAAGCCATGCTGGAGTTCCAGAAGCAGGGCATCCCGACGTTCGACTACGGCAACAACATCCGCCAGATGGCCCAGGAAGAAGGCGTGGAAAATGCCTTCGACTTCCCGGGTTTCGTACCGGCTTACATCCGCCCGCTGTTCTGCCGTGGCATCGGCCCGTTCCGTTGGGCGGCGCTGTCCGGTGACCCGCAGGACATCTACAAGACCGACGCCAAAGTCAAAGAGCTGATCCCCGACGACGCCCACCTGCACAACTGGCTGGACATGGCCCGCGAACGCATCAGCTTCCAGGGTTTGCCGGCGCGTATCTGCTGGGTCGGCCTGGGCCAGCGCGCCAAACTTGGCCTGGCCTTCAACGAAATGGTGCGCAGCGGCGAATTGTCGGCACCGGTGGTGATCGGCCGTGACCATCTCGACTCCGGCTCGGTCGCGAGCCCGAACCGCGAAACCGAATCCATGCAGGATGGCTCCGACGCCGTGTCCGACTGGCCGCTGCTCAACGCCTTGCTCAACACCGCCAGCGGCGCGACCTGGGTTTCGTTGCACCACGGTGGCGGCGTCGGCATGGGCTTCTCGCAGCACTCGGGCATGGTGATCGTGTGTGACGGCACCGACGAAGCGGCCGAACGCATTGCGCGCGTACTGCATAACGATCCGGCGACCGGGGTGATGCGTCACGCGGATGCGGGTTACCAGATCGCGATCGATTGCGCCAGGGAACAGGGCCTGAATCTGCCGATGATCAACGGCTGACGCACTCACTGTAGGAGCGAGCTTGCTCGCGAAGGTATTCCAGGCATATCGCTGCGTTGAATGTACGTTTTTCGCGAGCAAGCTCGCTCCTACAGAAAAGCATCGAACAATCCATCAGAGGTTGAACAGCATGGCTGCGAACGACACCACCCCGTTGATCGAAAGGCGTTCGATCGACTACATCCCCGAAGCGGAAAGACATGGTCGTCTACTGAGCCAGTTCACCCTGTGGATGGGGGCCAACCTGCAAATCACCGCGATTGTCACCGGGGCCCTGGCCGTGGTGCTGGGCGGTGACGTGTTCTGGTCGTTGATCGGTCTGTTGATCGGTCAACTGATCGGCGGCGGCGTCATGGCGTTGCATGCGGCGCAAGGGCCCAAGCTTGGCCTGCCGCAGATGATCTCCAGCCGGGTGCAGTTCGGCGTGTATGGCGCGGCCATCCCGATCGTGCTGGTGTGCCTGATGTACCTGGGCTTTACCGCCACCGGCACCGTGTTGTCCGGGCAGGCGCTGGGCCAGTTGTTCGGGGTCAGCGACAGCGTGGGCATCCTGATCTTTGCCAGTGTCATCGTGCTGGTCACGGTGCTTGGTTACCGGGTGATCCATTTCATCGGGCGTGTTGCCAGCGTCATCGGCGTGATTGCCTTTGTCTACCTGTTCAGTCGCCTGATGAGCCAGACCGATGTTGGCGCGCTCCTGCAGATCCGTCACTTCAGCTGGAGCAGTTTTCTGCTGGCCGTGTCGCTCGCGGCCTCCTGGCAGATCGCCTTCGGCCCCTACGTGGCGGACTATTCGCGTTACCTGCCGAGCAAGACGTCATCGGTGAAAACCTTCTTCGCCGCGGGTGCGGGCTCGGTGATTGGCGCACAGGTGGCGATGGTGCTCGGTGTGTTTGCCGCCGCCATGTCCAACGGCCAATTCGCCGGGCATGAAGTGGCCTATATCGTTGGCTTGAGCGGGACGGGCGCCACTGCGGCGTTGCTGTACTTCAGCATCGCGTTCGGCAAGGTCACCATCTCCACGCTCAACTCCTACGGCAGCTTCATGTGCATTGCGACCATCATCAGCGGTTTTCGTGGCCGCCTTGAGGTCACCCGTCTGCAGCGCCTGGTGTTCGTGCTCGTCATCGTGGGTACGGCAACCCTGATCGCGTTGCTCGGCCAGCACTCGTTCCTCGGTGCGTTCAAGTCGTTCATCCTGTTCCTGCTGGCGTTCTTCACGCCCTGGAGCGCGATCAACCTGGTGGATTACTACTGCATCACCCGCGAGCGCTACGACGTGCCGGCCTTGTCCGACCCGAACGGACGCTACGGTCGCTGGAACCTGTTGGGGATCAGCGTCTATGTGTTCGGCGTGCTGGTGCAGTTGCCGTTCATCTCAACCAAGTTCTACACGGGGCCCCTGGTGGCTGCGCTGGGGGACGTGGATATTTCCTGGATCATCGGCCTGGTACTGCCTGCAGCCGTGTATTACGTGTGTGCAAAAAAATGGCACGGCACGGTGCCCGATCATCTGATCCTGCCGAAAGAGCAGGGCGCTTTACTCACAACAGACGGGCTGCCTGCGCAAGCCTGATGGGACGTGGACAAGGCAGGACGCCTTTTGACTGCCGTAATCCATTTCATGATTGGGAGCGTCACATAATGAAAATGCATAAGACCCTGCTGACCACGTTGCTGTCTGCGGGCTTGCTGGCAAGCGCCGGCGCCCAGGCGGCCGGCTGGTGCGAATCCGGCAAGCCGGTGAAATTCGCCGGGCTGAACTGGGAAAGCGGCATGTTGCTCACCGACATCCTGCAAACCGTGCTGGAGAAAGGCTACGACTGCAAAACCGACAGCCTGCCGGGCAACTCCATCACCATGGAAAACGCCCTGAGCAGTAATGACATCCAGGTGTTTGCCGAGGAGTGGGTGGGCCGCAGCGAAGTCTGGAACAAGGCCGAGAAGGCCGGCAAGGTCGTCGGCGTCGGTGCGCCGGTGGTTGGCGCGGTTGAAGGCTGGTACGTGCCGCGCTATGTGATCGAAGGTGACGCCAAGCGCAAGCTGGAAGCCAAGGCGCCTGACCTGAAGAACATCGCTGACCTGGCCAAGTACGCCGCCGTGTTCAAGGACCAGGAAGAACCGTCCAAGGGCCGCTTCTACAACTGCCCGGCCGGCTGGACCTGTGAACTGGACAACAGCGAAATGCTCAAGAGCTACGGCCTGGAAAGCACCTACACCAACTTCCGCCCCGGCACCGGCCCGGCGCTGGACGCGGCGGTACTGTCGAGCTACAAGCGCGGCGAGCCGATCCTGTTCTACTACTGGTCGCCGACGCCGCTGATGGGCCAGGTGGACCTGGTCAAGCTGGAAGAAAAGCCCGGTGTGGATAAAAGCGTGAGCATCAAGGTCGGCCTGTCCAAGACCTTCCACGAGCAAGCGCCGGAACTGGTGGCCGTGCTGGAAAAGGTCAACCTGCCCATCGACCTGCTGAACCAGAACCTGGGCCGCATGGCCAAGGAACGGATCGAGTCGCCGAAGCTGGCGAAAATTTTCCTCAAGGAACATCCTGAAGTCTGGCACGCCTGGGTGAGCGAAGACGCCGCCAGGAAAATCGACGCGGCCTTGTAGGTAAAGCGTGTCCGGCTACCCTGAGAGGCAGCCGGACGCCTGGCCTCAACCCACTGGATCGAGAGCACGCTATGTTTCCCGAGAGTTTTACGTTTTCCATCGCCGACTGGGTCAACGGTTGGGTGGACTCGCTGGTCACCAACTACGGCGATGTGTTCCGGCATATCTCCGACACCCTGCTGTGGGCCATCGTCAATCTGGAAGGGCTGCTGCGCGCGGCGCCCTGGTGGCTGATGCTGGCCATCGTCGGCGTGATCGCCTGGCATGCCACCCGCAAGGTGGTGACCACGGCCGTGATCGTCGGTTTGTTGTTCCTCGTCGGCGCGGTCGGCCTGTGGGACAAACTGATGCAGACCCTGGCGCTGATGATGGTCGCCACGGTGATCTCGGTGCTGATCGGCATTCCCCTGGGCATCCTTTCCGCGCGCAGCAATCGCTTGCGCTCGGTGCTGATGCCGTTGCTCGACATCATGCAAACCATGCCCAGCTTCGTGTACCTGATCCCGGTGCTGATGCTGTTTGGCCTGGGCAAGGTGCCGGCGATTTTCGCCACGGTCATTTACGCCGCGCCGCCGCTGATCCGCCTGACCGACTTGGGCATTCGCCAGGTCGACGGCGAAGTCATGGAAGCCATCAACGCTTTCGGTGCCAATCGCTGGCAGCAACTGTTCGGCGTGCAACTGCCGCTGGCGCTGCCGAGCATCATGGCGGGCATCAACCAGACCACCATGATGGCGTTGTCGATGGTGGTGATCGCCTCGATGATCGGCGCGCGCGGCCTGGGTGAAGACGTGCTCGTCGGCATCCAGACCCTCAACGTCGGGCGTGGCCTGGAGGCCGGTCTGGCAATCGTGATTCTTGCAGTGGTCATCGACCGCATTACCCAGGCCTATGGTCGTCCACGGCATGAGGCGAGCAAATGACTACCGTCAGCAAAATCGAAGTCAAAAACGTCTTCAAGATCTTCGGCAACCGCTCCAGGGAGGCGCTGGCGCTGATTGGCCAGGGCAAGACCAAGGATCAGGTATTGGCCGAGACCGGCTGCGTGGTCGGTGTGAACGACCTGTCCCTGAGCATCGCTACCGGTGAAATCTTTGTGATCATGGGCCTGTCCGGCTCCGGCAAGTCCACCCTGGTACGTCACTTCAACCGCCTGATCGACCCCACCAGCGGCGCGATCCTGGTGGATGGCGAAGACATCCTGCAACTGGACATGGAAGCCCTGCGTCAATTCCGTCGCCACAAGATCAGCATGGTGTTCCAGAGCTTCGGCCTGTTGCCCCACAAAAGCGTGCTCGACAACGTCGCCTATGGCCTGAAAGTGCGTGGCGAAACCAAGCAGGTCTGCGCCGAGCGCGCCCTGCACTGGATCGAAACCGTGGGCCTCAAAGGCTATGAAAACAAATACCCGCACCAGCTCTCCGGCGGCATGCGTCAACGTGTGGGCCTGGCCCGCGCACTGGCGGCCGACACCGACATCATCCTGATGGACGAAGCCTTCAGCGCCCTCGACCCGCTGATCCGCGCCGAGATGCAGGACCAGTTGCTCGAGCTGCAAAAGACCCTGCACAAGACCATCGTATTTATTACCCATGACCTCGACGAGGCCGTGCGCATCGGCAACCGCATTGCGATCCTCAAGGACGGCAAGCTGATCCAGGTGGGCACGCCGCGCGAGATACTGCATTCGCCGGCGGATGAGTATGTGGATCGCTTTGTTCAGCGGCGGGCGGCGGTGGTCTGATCCGGGTTTGGTGCTGAGGCTGCCGGCCTCATCGGGGGCAAGCCCCCTCCCACAGGGGAATGCATTTCAAAGGTGGGAGGGGGCTTGCCCCCGATAGGGCCGGTAAGGCTGCACAAAAATTGAAGAAGGTACAAAGATGCCCCAGGCAACAACAATCATCATCGCCGACACCCCCCTGCGCTGGCAGGACGTCGCCGCCGTCGCCCGCCACGGCGCAGTGCTCGAACTCTCGAGCCAGGCCTGGGCACGGATCGACAATGCCCAGGCCGTCGTGCAGTGCATCGTCGCCAGCGGCGAGCGCGCGTATGGCGTGAACACCGGCCTGGGCGCGCTGTGCAACGTGTCGCTCGAGGGCGAGCAACTGCGCCAGTTGTCGCGCAACACCTTGCTCAGCCACGCCTGCGGCGTCGGCCCTGTCTTGAGCGACGAGCAGACCCGCGCGATCATCTGCGCCGCCATCATCAACTACAGCCACGGCAAGTCCGGCCTGCATCGGCAAGTGGTGCAGGCGCTGCTGGCGCTGCTCAACCACGGCATCACGCCCCAAGTACCGTCCCAGGGCTCGGTGGGCTACCTGACCCACATGGCCCATGTCGGCGTGGCGCTGCTCGGCGTCGGCAACGTCAGCTATCGCGGCCAGGTTGTGACCGCACAAGAAGCCTTGGCCGCTGAAGGTTTGCAGCCCGTCGTCCTGGGCGCCAAGGACGGCCTGTGCCTGGTCAACGGCACGCCGTGCATGACCGGCCTGAGCTGCCTGGCCCTGGCCGATGCCCATCACTTGCTGCAATGGGCCGACGTGATCGGCGCCATGAGTTTCGAAGCCCAGCGCGGCCAGATCGATGCCTTCGACGCAGAAATCATTGCCCTCAAGCCCCATGCGGGCATGCAGGACGTTGGGCGTAACCTGCGCGCCTTGCTCGACGGCAGCGAAGTGATCGCCACCAGCCGGGGCATCCGTACCCAGGACGCCCTGAGCATCCGCTCGATCCCGCAGATCCACGGCGCGGCGCGCGATCAGGTGGCGCATGCCACCCGCCAGATCGAGACCGAACTCAACAGCGCCACCGACAACCCGCTGGTACTCGGCACGCCGGACAACTACCGCGTAGTTTCCCAGGCCAACCCCCACGGCCAATCCGTGGCGCTGGCGGCCGACCTGCTGGCCATCGCCATGGCCGAAATCGGCTCGGTGGCCGAACGCCGCCTGGACCGCCTGATCAACCCGCACGTCAGCGGCTTGCCGGCGTTCCTGGTGAGCAACCCCGGGGTCAACTCCGGGATGATGATCGTGCAGTACGTCGCCGCGTCGTTGTGCGGGCAGAACCGCCAATTGGCGCAACCGGCGGTGCTCGACAACTTCGTCACCTCGGGCCTGCAGGAAGACCACTTGAGCATGGGCACCAACGCGGCGCTCAAGCTGCATCAGGTATTGCTCAACGTTACCCAGATTCTGGCCATCGAATACCTGCTGGCGGCCCAGGCGTTCGAGTTTCTCAAGGGCCAGCGCTTCGGCGCCGGCACCGACCGCGCCTGGCGCCTGCTGCGCGAAGTGGTCCCCGCTTACGAGCAGGACCGCTGGCTGGCGCCGGATATTGCTGCGGCCGCCAACCTGATCAAAGACACCGCATTACCGAATTTGTATTGAATACTTAGAAGAACAATTCACAAGGAGAATGAATGTGACTGCGCTAACCCTGATTCCAGGCCAACTGAGCCTTGCCCAACTGCGGGCCATCTACCAGCAGCCGGTAACCCTCAGTCTGGATGACAGCGCCACGGCGCAGATCGAAGCCAGTGTGGCGTGCGTGGAGCAGATTCTCGCCGAGAACCGCACCGCCTATGGCATCAACACCGGTTTCGGCCTGCTGGCCTCGACTCGCATTGCCAGCGAAGACCTGGAAAACCTCCAGCGTTCGCTGGTGCTGTCCCATGCCGCCGGCGTGGGTGAGCCGATCAGCGATGCGCTGGTCAGGCTGGTCATGGTGCTCAAGGTCAACAGCCTGAGCCGTGGGTTCTCCGGGATTCGTCGGCAGGTAATCGACGCGCTGATCGCGCTGATCAACGCCGAGGTGTACCCGCACATTCCACTTAAAGGTTCGGTCGGTGCATCCGGTGACCTGGCGCCGTTGGCCCATATGTCCCTGGTGCTGCTCGGCGAAGGCAAGGCGCGCTACAAGGGCGAATGGCTGGAGGCGACCGACGCGCTGAAAGTCGCCGGCCTGACGCCGCTGACCCTCGCCGCCAAAGAAGGCCTGGCCCTGCTCAACGGCACCCAGGTGTCCACCGCCTATGCCTTGCGCGGCCTGTTTGAAGGCGAAGACCTGTTCGCCGGCGCTCTCGCGTGTGGTGGCCTTACCGTGGAAGCGGTACTCGGCTCGCGCTCGCCGTTCGACGCACGGATTCATGCCGCACGCGGCCAACGTGGGCAGATTGACGCCGCTGCGGCCTATCGCGACCTGCTCGGTGAAAGCAGCCAGGTGTCCCAGTCGCACCAGAACTGCGACAAGGTGCAAGACCCTTACTCCCTGCGCTGCCAGCCGCAGGTCATGGGCGCCTGCCTGACCCAGTTCCGCCAGGCCGCCGAGGTGCTGGTGGTGGAGGCCAATGCCGTGTCGGACAACCCGCTGGTGTTCGCGGCCGAAGGCGATGTGATTTCCGGCGGTAACTTCCACGCCGAGCCGGTGGCCATGGCTGCCGACAACATGGCGTTGGCGATTGCCGAAATCGGCTCGCTCAGTGAGCGCCGTATCTCGTTGATGATGGACAAGCACATGTCGCAACTGCCGCCGTTCCTGGTGGGCAATGGCGGGGTCAACTCCGGCTTCATGATCGCCCAGGTCACCGCTGCGGCGCTTGCCAGCGAGAACAAGGCACTGGCCCATCCCCATAGCGTGGACAGCCTGCCGACCTCGGCCAACCAGGAAGACCACGTGTCCATGGCCCCGGCTGCGGGCAAGCGCCTGTGGGAAATGGCCGAGAACACCCGTGGCATTCTCGCTGTGGAATGGCTCTCCGCCTGCCAGGGCCTGGATCTGCGCGACGGCTTGAAAACCTCGCCCGCGCTTGAAAAGGCCCGTGGCCTGTTGCGTGACAAAGTGGCGTTCTACGACAAGGACCGCTTCTTCGCCCCGGACATCATCGCCGCCAGCGAACTGCTTGCCAGCCGCTGCCTGAATGAGCTGGTGCCGGCCAAGCTGCTGCCAAGTCTCTAACACGTCGTCGCCCCACTGCGCCGATCGTTCCCACGCTCTGCGTGGGAATGCCGCCCCGGACGCTCTGCGTTCGCTTTTTAGAGTAGTGACGCGGAGCGTCACAGGATGCATTCCCACGCAGAGCGTGGGAACGATCTTCTCCTCATAAGAATAATAGGGACGAGAAATGCACCCGCCAGAAAAAGGTTTGAAACGCGGGCTCAACGCTCGAATCGGCTTTGTCTCATCGATAACTTAGGGAGGCGTTAATGAAAACCCTTTGGCAACACTGCCACGTCGCAACCATGGCCCAGGGCAAATACTCGATTATCGAGGATGCCGCCATGGTGACCGCGGGCTCGCTGATCGAGTGGATCGGCCCGCGCAGCCAGGCGCCGGCGGCGGATTACGCCCAGATGCATGACCTGCAAGGCGCGTGGGTCACGCCTGGACTGATCGACTGCCACACCCACACCGTGTTCGGTGGCAACCGCAGCGGCGAATTCGAGCAGCGCCTTGAAGGCGTCAGCTACGCCGACATCGCGGCCCGGGGCGGGGGTATTGCCAGCACCGTGCGGGCCACCCGTGCTGCGACGGAAGATGAATTGTTTGCCAGTGCCGAAAAGCGCCTGCGCAGTCTTTTGCGCGACGGCGTGACCACGGTGGAGATCAAGTCCGGCTACGGCCTGGACCTGGCCAACGAACGCAAGATGCTGCGCGTGGCGCGGCGCCTGGGTGAAGCGCTGCCGGTGAGCGTACGCGCCACCTGCCTGGCGGCTCATGCGTTGCCGCCGGAGTACAAGGACCGCGCCGATGACTACATCGAGCACATCTGCAATGAGATGCTGCCGGCGCTGGCGGCAGAAGGGCTGGTGGATGCGGTGGATGCGTTCTGTGAATACCTGGCGTTCTCCACCGAGCAGGTCGAGCGCGTGTTTAAAGTCGCCCGGCAACTGGGCTTGCCGGTGAAGCTGCATGCCGAGCAACTCTCGTCGCTGCACGGTTCCAGCCTGGCCGCGCGTTACCAGGCGTTGTCGGCGGACCACCTGGAGTTCATGACCGAGGAAGATGCCATCGCCATGGCCGCTGCCGGCACCGTTGCCGTGTTGCTGCCAGGGGCCTTCTACTTCCTGCGCGAAACCCAATTGCCGCTGATGGACGCCCTGCGCAAACACGGTGTGAAGATTGCCATCGCCAGCGACCTCAACCCCGGCACTTCGCCGGCGCTGTCGGTGCGCCTGATGTTGAACATGGCCTGCACCCTGTTCCGCATGACCCCGGAAGAAGCCCTGGCCGGCGCCACGCAACATGCGGCTACCGCCTTGGGTATGGGCGACACCCATGGTTCGTTGGAAGTGGGCAAGGTCGCGGATTTTGTCGCCTGGCAGATCGATCGCCCTGCCGACCTGGCCTATTGGCTGGGTGGCGAGCTGGATAAACGCGTTGTGCGCCATGGCGTCGACGTCACTGTTTGAGGAGAAGCGTTGTGGATAAGGTTCTGACATTCAAACAAGGCCGCGTACCGCTGCTGATCAGCATGCCCCACGCCGGCCTGCGCCTGACGCCTGCGGTCGAGGCCGGGTTGATCCCCGAGGCGCAAAGCCTGCCGGACACCGATTGGCATATTCCCTTGCTGTATGACTTTGCCGAAGAGCTGGGCGCCAGCACCCTGGCGGCCGAGTATTCGCGGTTCGTCATCGACCTGAACCGGCCATCCGATAACAAGCCGCTCTATGCGGGCGCCACCACCGGCCTGTACCCGGAGACGCTGTTCGATGGCGTGCCGTTGTTCCGTGAAGGGCAGACACCGTCCGAGGCCGAGCGCGCCACCTACCTGCAGAAAATCTGGGGCCCGTATCACCGCACGCTGCAAGAAGAACTGGCGCGCCTCAAGGCTGAATTCGGCTACGCGCTGCTGTTTGACGCGCACTCGATCCGCTCCGTGATCCCGCACCTGTTCGAGGGCAAATTGCCGGACTTCAACCTCGGCACCTTCAATGGCGCCGCCTGCGATCCCGAACTGGCCGGCCAGCTGGAAGCCATCTGCGCCCGGCATCCTCAGTACACCCACGTGCTGAACGGGCGTTTCAAGGGCGGTCACATTACCCGCCACTACGGTAATCCGGCGCAGGATATCCATGCGGTGCAGTTGGAGTTGTGCCAGAGCACGTATATGGAGGAGTTTGAGCCGTTCCGCTATCGCCCGGACCTGGCCGAGCCGACCCAGGTGGTGTTGAAACAATTGCTGCAAGCCTTGCTGGCGTGGGGGCAGACGCACTATCGATAAAGGCTGACGCGGGTCCAGGCGCTCAAGGACATGCTCATTGCACAATTCGGGTTTATGATGCCAGACGGCAGAATAATAGACGTCCCCCCAGGGATGAACCCGACACCCCACGGAGCGCGCAATGCAGACTTGGTACCCGCAGATCAAACCCTATGCCCGGCACGATCTGGCAGTCGATGATGTTCACACCCTGTACGTCGATGAAAGCGGCTCCCCCGAGGGCCTGCCTGTGGTGTTCATCCATGGCGGCCCCGGCTCCGGTTGCGACGCGCAGAGCCGTTGCTACTTCGATCCGAACCTGTACCGCATCGTCACCTTCGACCAGCGCGGTTGCGGACGCTCCACCCCCCGCGCCAGCCTTGAAAACAATACCACCTGGGACCTGGTCGCCGACCTTGAGCGCATCCGCGAGCACCTGGGCATCGACAAATGGGTGCTGTTTGGTGGCTCCTGGGGTTCGACGCTGTCCCTGGCCTACGCGCAAACCCACCCCGAGCGTGTGCACGGCTTGATCGTGCGCGGCATTTTCCTGGCGCGTCCTCAGGACATTCATTGGTTCTACCAGGAGGGCGCGAGCCGGCTGTTCCCGGATTACTGGCAGGACTACCTGGCCCCGATCCCGGTGGAAGAGCGTCACGACATGATCGCGGCGTATCACAAGCGTCTGACCGGCAACGACCAGATCGCCCAGATGCACGCGGCCAAGGCCTGGTCCGGCTGGGAAGGGCGCATGCTGGGCCTGTGTCCGAGCCCGCAGCATGTCGAGCGCTTCTCCGAGCCGCAGCGTGCCTTGTCCATCGCCCGCATCGAATGCCATTACTTCACCAATAACTCGTTCCTGGAGCCTGACCAGCTGATTCGCGATATGCACAAGATCGCCCATCTGCCCGGGGTCATCATCCACGGCCGCTACGACATGATTTGCCCGTTGGATAACGCCTGGGCGCTGCACCAGGCCTGGCCGAACAGTGAATTGCAGGTGATCCGCGAGGCGGGGCATGCCGCGTCCGAGCCTGGCATTACCGATGCGCTGGTGCGCGCAACCGGCGAAATGGCACGACGCCTGCTTGATTTACCGCCTGAGGAAGCATGAAGGGCTTGTTGCAACGGGTGCGAGGCGCCCGTGTCGAGGTGGCCGGCGAAATAGTCGGGGCGATTGACCAGGGTTTGTTGGTGCTGGTGGCCGTCGAACCTTCAGATACGCCTGAAAGCGCCGACAAACTGCTGCACAAGCTGCTTAACTATCGGGTGTTCAGCGACGATGAGGGCAAGATGAACCTGTCGTTGAAGGATGTCGACGGCGGGCTGTTGCTTGTATCGCAGTTCACCCTGGCGGCGGATACCAAAAGCGGACTGCGGCCGAGCTTCTCCACGGCAGCCCCGCCGGCCCTCGGAGCGGCGCTTTTTGATCACTTGTTGTTACAAGCGCAACAATTGCATGGCAAGGTGGCATCAGGGCGTTTTGGCGCGGATATGCAGGTGCATTTGGTCAATGATGGCCCTGTGACCTTTCTCCTACAGACCTGAATGTATGAAAAACGACTTTAATGCCTAAAAACGCAGGGTTTCGCTACAAATACTTCGTTGTCCCTGATGCGTTGTCTCGCGGGCTGCTAGATAATCGCGCGCTACGGGGATCAGCGTTGTTTGGTCCATTTTTGACTTAGGTAGAGACTTGTCCGGCAAACCAGTGGGGAATCATTTTGCCCCTGCGGAGTCGGAACAATGCTCGCCAACCTGGCATATAGATAGCTGGCCGTTGGTTTTTTGATCTGTTTTCGGCGAGGGTTGCTCGTGATTGTTAGTCCCTGTAATGCACCAAAATTGTCTGCCAAACGGTTACGAAACGCACTGGTGACGGGCTCTGCCCTGTTCTGCCTGTTCGGCGCGGGTCAACTGTGGGCATTCAGTCTGGACGATGTATCGGCCAAGGCAAAAGAGCTGGCCGGGCAGAAATACGAAGCTCCGCGCAGCAATCTGCCGAACGAATTTCGCGAAATGAAATTCGCTGACTACCAGAAGATTCGTTTCCGTAATGAAAAAGCCGAGTGGGCCGATCAGAACACCCCGTTCAAGCTGTCCTTCTATCACCAGGGTATGCACTTCGATACGCCGGTGAAAATCAATGAAGTCACCGCCGACAGCGTCCAGGAAATCAAGTACGACCCCAATCGTTTCGATTTCGGCGACGTGAAGTTTGATCCGAAAGCCACCGAACAGTTGGGTTATGCCGGCTTCCGGGTGCTGTTCCCGATCAACAAGGCCGACAAGCAAGACGAAATCATGACCATGCTCGGCGCCAGCTATTTCCGCGTCGTCGGCAAGGACCAGGTGTACGGCCTGTCCGCCCGTGGCATGGCGATCGACACCGCGCTGCCGTCCGGCGAAGAATTCCCGCGTTTCACCGAGTTCTGGATCGAGCGTCCGAAGCCGGGCGACAAGCACCTGGTGATCTTCGCCCTGCTCGATTCGCCGCGTGCGACGGGCGCCTACCGCCTGATCCTGCGTCCGGGCACCGACACCGTGGTCGACGTCAAGTCCCAGATGTACCTGCGCGACAAGGTGAGCAAGCTGGGCGTGGCCCCGCTGACCTCGATGTTCCTGTTCGGCGCCAACCAGCCGTCCAAGGTCCTCAACTACCGTCGTGAACTGCACGATTCCAGCGGCCTGTCGATCCATGCCGGCAATGGCGAGTGGATCTGGCGCCCGCTGAACAACCCTAAACACCTGTCGGTCAGCAACTTCAGCGTGGAAAACCCGCGTGGGTTCGGCCTGCTGCAACGCGGTCGCAACTTCAGCCACTACGAAGATCTGGACGACAACTACGACAAGCGCCCAAGCGCCTGGATCGAACCTGAGGGCGACTGGGGCAAAGGCACCGTCGACCTGGTAGAAATTCCGACCGCTGACGAAACCAACGACAACATCGTTGCCTTCTGGAGCCCGGCCGAACTGCCGGAAGTCGGCAAGCCGCTGGATGTGTCCTACCGCCTGCACTGGACGCTGGACGATGCCGCCTTCCATTCGCCGGACAGCGCCTGGGTCAAGCAGACCTTGCGTTCCACCGGTGACGTGAAGCAATCCAACCTGATCCGTCAGCCGGACGGCACCGTGGCCTACCTGGTGGACTTCGAGGGCCCGGCCCTGAAGAAACTGCTGCCTGACGCCCCGGTACGCAGCCAGGTAAGCGTTGGCGACAACGCTGAGCTGGTTGAAAACAGCGTGCGCTACAACGAGCACACCAAAGGCTGGCGCCTGACCCTGCGCATGAAGATCAAGGACGCGAGCAAGCCGACTGAAATGCGTGCGGCGCTGGTGCAGGAAATTGCACAGGCCGAGCCTGAACAGCTCTCGACCCACGTGCTCAAGGCTGACAAGGTCCTGGCCAAGCAACACGAAAAACAGGCCAAAAAAGACGCCAAAGAGGCGAAGGACAAGGACGCCAAGCAGCCAGAAGCTGCACCGGCCCCTGTCACGCCGGAGCCGGCCAAGACTGAACAAGTCCTGACCGAAACCTGGAGCTACCAGTTGCCCGCCGATGAGTAATTCACAAGTCAAGCCGGAAACTCTGACCGAGTATCTGGCGCATCTCCCCATGACGGCTGAGCAGCGCGCCGAGCTGGCGGGCTGCAGCTCCTTCAGCGAGCTGCACGAACGCCTGTCGTCCGCCACCTTCGACGCACCCACCGACGCCGCCCAAGCGTCGGTGGGCCGCAGGCTGACCCTGAGCACGGCCGAAGAGCTGCAGGACGCGGAGATGCTGGCGCTCGACGCCAGCGGCCGCGTGTGCCTGAAGGCCACGCCGCCGATCCGTCGGACCAAAGTGGTGCCCGAGCCTTGGCGCACCAACATCCTGGTACGCGGCTGGCGCCGGATGACCGGGCGCACCAACCCGCCGAAGCCGCCGAAGGACGAACGGATACTGCCCGCTGCGCGCTGGCGTACCGTGGGTTCGATCCGCCGCTATATCCTGCTGGTGCTGATGCTTGGCCAGACCATCGTCGCCGGCTGGTACATGAAAGGCATCATGCCGTACCAGGGCTGGTCGCTGGTCGACTTCGACGAGATCCGCAACCAGACCCTGCTGCAAACCGCTACCCAGGTACTGCCTTACGCACTGCAGACCAGCATCCTGATCATGTTCGGGATTCTGTTCTGCTGGGTGTCGGCCGGTTTCTGGACCGCGCTGATGGGTTTCCTCGAGCTGCTGACCGGTCACGACAAATACCGTATCTCCGGTAAAAGTGCCGGCGACGAGCCGATTCCCAAGGATGCACGTACCGCGCTGGTGATGCCGATCTGCAACGAGGACGTGCCCCGGGTGTTCGCCGGTCTGCGCGCCACGTTCGAATCGGTGGCCGCGACCGGCGACCTGGACCGTTTCGATTTCTTCGTGCTCAGCGACAGTAATGAAGCGGATATCTGCATTGCCGAACAGCAAGCCTGGCTCGACGTGTGCCGCGAAGCCGGTGGTTTCGGCAAGATTTTCTATCGCCGCCGTCGCCGTCGCGTCAAGCGCAAGAGCGGCAACCTCGACGACTTCTGCCGTCGCTGGGGCGGTGACTACAAGTACATGGTGGTGCTCGACGCCGACAGCGTGATGAGCGGCGAATGCCTGACCAGCCTGGTACGCCTGATGGAAGCCACGCCGGATGCCGGGATTATCCAGACCGCGCCGCGTGCGTCGGGCATGGACACCCTGTATGCGCGCATGCAGCAGTTCGCCACCCGCGTTTATGGTCCGCTGTTTACCGCCGGTCTGCACTTCTGGCAGTTGGGTGAATCCCATTACTGGGGCCACAACGCGATCATCCGCATGAAGCCGTTTATCGAGCACTGCGCCCTGGCGCCGTTGCCGGGTAAGGGCGCGTTTGCCGGTGCGATCCTCTCTCACGACTTCGTTGAAGCAGCGCTGATGCGCCGCGCCGGCTGGGGCGTGTGGATTGCATACGACCTGCCGGGCAGCTACGAAGAACTGCCGCCGAACCTGCTGGATGAACTCAAGCGTGACCGTCGCTGGTGCCACGGTAACCTGATGAACTTTCGCCTGTTCCTGGTCAAGGGCATGCACCCGGTGCACCGTGCGGTGTTCCTGACCGGCGTGATGTCCTACCTGTCGGCGCCGTTGTGGTTTTTCTTCCTGGTGTTGTCGACGGCCTTGCTGGCGGTGAACACCCTGATGGAGCCGCAGTACTTCATGGCGCCGCGCCAGTTGTACCCGCTGTGGCCGCAATGGCATCCGGACAAGGCGGTGGCACTGTTCTCCACCACCATCGTGCTGCTGTTCCTGCCTAAACTGCTGAGCATCATCCTGATCTGGGCCAAGGGCGCCAAAGAGTTCGGCGGCAAGTTCAAGGTGACCCTGTCGATGCTGCTGGAGATGCTGTTCTCCATGCTGCTGGCGCCGGTGCGCATGATCTTCCACACCCGCTTTGTACTGGCCGCGTTCCTCGGCTGGGCCGCGACCTGGAACTCGCCGCAGCGCGACGACGACTCCACGCCGTGGAGCGAAGCGGTCAAGCGTCACGGTCCGCAGACCTTGCTGGGCTTTTTGTGGGCGTTACTGGTGGTGTGGCTCAACCCAAGCTTCTTGTGGTGGCTGATCCCGATCGTCGGTTCGCTGATGCTGTCGATCCCGGTGTCGGTGATTTCCAGCCGGGTCAAGCTGGGCCTCAAGTCCCGCGATGAGAGCCTGTTCCTGATCCCCGAGGAATACAATCCGCCGCAGGCATTGCTGTCGACCGAGAAGTACACCCACGAAAACCGTTGGCACGCGCTCAATGACGGGTTTGTGCGTTCGGTGGTCGACCCGCAGCAGAACGCCCTGGCCTGTGCCCTGGCGACCTCGCGGCACCGCGAGGCGGAGCCGATCGAGTACCTGCGGGTGGAGCGTGTTCGTCACGCGTTGAAAGTCGGCCCGGCCGGCCTCACCAACAGCGAGCGCCTGGCCCTGCTCAGCGACCCGGTAGCCCTGGCGCGTTTGCATGAACAGGTGTGGAGCGAAGGCCACGCCGAGTGGCTGGATGCTTGGCGTGCTTCGATCAAGGCTGATCCGCACGCGCCATTGCTCCCGCTGCAACCGCTGTCGTCCCAGGCTCAACCGGCCTGATTCAGACGCCCCCGAGGGCCCACCTCGGGGGCGTTTCAAGCGCTGGTCCTACAGCGTTTTGCGCCGCTTCCTTTCCTCCTTAACTCCTTGTTATTTCGAAACAAAAGACCTTCGTTCGAAGCGTATTGCCGTGCCTGTGGCTGGGGTAGCATCGCCCCCCAAATTTGACGCGCCACGGGGGCACACATGTTCAAAAGGTATTGTTCGGCACTGCTGATAGGTGTTGTCGCATTGCTTCACACCGGCTTGCTCTGTGCCGGGGCGATTGACGACGCTGTGCGCCGTGGCGTGCTGAAAGTGGGCACCACGCCGACTTACGTACCGTTCGAAATGACGGACAAGCAGGGACGCATCATCGGCTTCGAGATCGACCTGCTCCAGGCGATGAGCCGCGCGCTGGGGGTAGAACTCGAACTGGTCGCGGTGCCTTACACGGAGTTGCTGTCGGGGCTGATGGCGGAGAAGTACGACCTGATCGGCAGCGGCATGACGGTCACCCAGGAGCGCAACCTGTACCTCAACTTCAGTGACTCTTTTATCGTGGTGGGCCAGTCGGTCCTGCTGCACCCGCGCCTGGCCGGCAAAGCATCGAGTATCGAAGACCTGGACGAGTCTGGCTATCTGATCGCAGTCACCGAAGGCACCACTGGCGAGGCAGCGGCGCAGCGCTTCCTGGGGGCGGCGCGGCTCAAGCGTTTCACTACGCCGGAGGAGGGCGTGCGCCACGTGGTGGAGGGCAAGGCCGACGCCTTTGTCTACGATGCGCCCTACAACCTGATCGCCATGACGCGGCCCGAGAACAGCGCATTGTTGACGCTGGAGCAGCCGTTTACCTTTGAGCCCCTGGCGTTCGGCCTGAAGAAAGGTGACTACGACAGCCTCAACTGGATCAATCACTTCCTCAACCAGGTGGCCCAGGACGGCACCTACGATCAACTGCATGACAAGTGGTTCAGGGACACTGCCTGGATGGCGGAGATCGACTGATGGTCATAACTACTTACACATCAACTCATTAGCGAGTCTGCGCGTCGACCCGTCCAGGCGTTTAGTCAGGCGCAGCGCCGTAGTGTTTCTCTTATCTGCGTCGATAACATTTAGTCGTGAAACCTTTGTGACGGGCAGCGAGTGCGTTAGGATCGCACCCCGAAATGGCGCAGCCCATACTGCGCCGGCCTTACAAAAAACGTTCAGGGGTCTTGATGATGAAAAAGTATCTTTCGATGCTGATGCTCGGCGTCACCGCACTGGTGGCGGCGACTGCGGCCCAGGCTGGCGCCATCGATGATGCGGTCAAGCGCGGCACGCTGAAAGTCGGCATGGACCCGACCTACATGCCGTTCGAAATGACCGACAAGCGCGGTGAAATCATCGGCTTTGAAGTCGACATCCTCAAGGCCATGGCCAAGTCCATGGGCGTCAAGCTTGAGCTGGTGTCCACCGGCTACGACGGCATCATCCCGGCCTTCCTGACCGGCAAGTTCGACATGATCGGCAGCGGCATGACCCTGACCCAGGAACGCAACCTGCGCCTGAACTTCAGCGAACCCTTCATCGTGGTCGGCCAGACCCTGCTGATTCGCAAGGAGCTGGAAGGCACCATCAAGTCCTACAAAGACCTGAACGATGAAAAATACCGCCTGACCTCCAAGCTGGGCACCACCGGTGAGATGGTCGCCAGGAAGCTGATCGCCAAAGCCAAGTACCACGGCTACGACAACGAGCAGGAAGGCGTGCTGGACGTGGTCAACGGCAAGGCGGACGCCTTTGTCTACGACGCCCCGTACAACGTGGTGGCCGAGAAGAAAGTCGGTAACGGCAAGCTGGTGTTCCTGGAAGAACCCTTCACCTTTGAGCCCCTGGCGTTCGGCTTGAAGAAAGGCGACTACGACAGCATCAACTTCATCAACAACTTCCTGCACCAGATCAGGAACGACGGCACCTACGATCGCATCCATGACAAGTGGTTCAAGAGCTCCGAGTGGCTCAAGGATATGGAATAAGGCTTAAGACCGAGTTGCCTGTATCGGGGGCAAGCCCCCTCCCACAGGGAAACGCATTCCAAATGTGGGAGGGGGGCTTGCCCCCGATGGCGGCCGACCAGGCAACACCTATGCGGACAGTGAAATGAAACAGAAAAAAGCCCAATGGCCCTGGCACCTGCTGACCGTGGTCGTGCTGGTCGGCCTGGCCGGCGCCTTGTACTACGCCACCTCGCTGATGTCCTACGAATGGCGCTGGAACCGCGTGCCGCAGTATTTCGCCTATCAGGCCGAAGAAGCGCAGCGTGCAGCCGATATTTCCACCGTCATCGAGCTGGTCCGCAAGGGCGATGTGGCCGAGGTGACGCTGCGCAGTGATGCCGGTGCCGAGCAGAAGGTGACGGTCGCCGACAACAGCCTGCAAGTGGCGCGTGGCGATGATGTGGCTGAAGGTGACGTCATCGGTGTCAACCGCCATTGGGCACTGGGCCCGTTGATGTGGGGCCTGTGGACCACGCTGTGGTTGTCGGTGGTGTCCGGCATCCTGGGCCTGGCGATTGGCCTGGCCACCGGCTTGTGCAGGCTGTCCAGCAACCCGACCCTGCGCGACCTGTCGACGATCTACGTCGAACTGGTGCGCGGTACGCCGCTGCTGGTACAGATCTTCATTTTCTATTTCTTTATCGGCACGGTACTCAACCTTTCTCGGGAGTTTGCCGGGATCGCGGCACTGTCGCTGTTCACCGGCGCCTACGTGGCGGAAATCGTGCGTGCCGGTGTGCAATCGATTACCCGTGGCCAGGACGAGGCCGCGCGCTCCCTGGGCTTGAGCGCCAGCCAGTCGATGCGGCATGTGGTGTTGCCGCAGGCGTTCAAGCGCGTCCTGCCGCCGCTGGCCGGTCAATTCATCAGCCTGGTGAAAGACACCTCGCTGGTCTCGGTGATCGCGATCACCGAGTTGCTCAAGAGCGGGCGCGAAGTGATCACCACCTCGTTTTCGCCGTTTGAAATTCTGTTCTGTGTGGCAGGCCTGTACCTGCTGATCAACCTGCCGCTGTCGAAGATGGCCAGCCGGCTTGAGCGGAGGCTCGCGCAAAGTGATTGAAGTTCGCGATCTGGTAAAAGTCTTCGATACCCGTGGCCATGTGGTGCGCGCCGTGGACCATGTCACCACCCAGGTAGCCAGGGGCGAAGTGCTGGTGGTGATCGGCCCGTCCGGTTCCGGCAAGTCCACCTTTCTGCGCTGTCTTAATGGGCTGGAGGAATTCGATTCAGGTTCGGTCAGCATCGACGGCCTGCAACTGGCCGACCCGAAGACCGATGTGAATGCCTACCGCCGTGAAGTCGGCATGGTGTTCCAGCATTTCAACCTGTTCCCCCACATGACCGTGCTGGAGAACCTGTGCCTGGCGCAAAAGGTCGTGCGCAAGCGCGGCAAGCGCGAGCGTGAGGCCAAGGCCCTGGCATTGCTGGAGAAGGTCGGTATCGCCCAGAAAGCCAATGAGTTTCCGTCGCGGCTTTCTGGAGGCCAGCAGCAGCGGGTAGCGATTGCCCGAGCCCTGGCAATGGAGCCCAAGGTGATGCTGTTTGACGAACCGACCTCGGCGCTGGACCCGGAAATGGTCGGCGAAGTGCTCGACGTCATGAAGACCCTGGCCCTGGAAGGCATGACCATGGTCTGCGTCACCCACGAGATGGGCTTTGCCCGTGAGGTGGCGGACCGGGTGTTGTTTTTCGATCACGGCAAATTGCTGGAAGACGCGGCGCCGGCCGAGTTCTTCGATGCGCCCAAGGACCCACGCGCCCAGGCTTTCCTACGCCAGGTGCTATGACTGTAGGAGCGAGCTTGCTCGCGAAGATCGTCAACGATAACGCAGCGCACTTAAATGAACGCGGCGGCCTTGGGCTTTTCGCGAGCAAGCTCGCTCCTACAGTGGTGGTTCTTCAGAGCTTGAATTTGCCGACCAGCGTCTGCAGATCCACGCTCAGCCTCGTCAATTGAACACTCGCCGCCGCCGTTTCCTCGCTGGCGGCAGCGGTCTGTTCCGACACATCCCGCACCTTCAATACGCTGCGATTGATTTCCTCGGCCACTGCGCTTTGCTGCTCGGCGGCGGCGGCAATCTGCGGGTTCATTTCCTGGATCACCGCCACCGTGCGGGCAATCGCCGCCAGGGCCTCGCCGGCGTCGCGGGTCAGGGCAACGCTGTTGTCGGTCAGGTTGCGGCTGCTGTCCATGATGTCGGCTACCTGCTGGGTACCGTTATGCAGGCCGAGGATCAGCCCTTCGATTTCTTCAGCCGATTCCTGCGTACGTTGGGCCAGGCTGCGTACTTCATCGGCGACCACGGCAAACCCCTGGCCGGCAGTGCCCGCGCGCGCCGCTTCGATCGCTGCGTTCAGGGCCAGCAGGTTGGTCTGCTGGGACACGGACTTGATAACGTCCAGCACGCTGGCGATCTTCTGGCTTTCCTGTTGCAGGGTCAGCATTGCGCGGCCGGACAAAGCCATTTCACTGGCCAGGTTGCCGATTTGCTCAACGGCCTGAGTGACCACCTGCTCGCCGGCGCCGGCCTGCTGATCTGCTTCGTTGGCGGCAACGGACGCGCGTTCGGCATGGCGCGCAACCTCCTGGGCGGTGGCGAGCATTTGATTCATCGCCGTTGCCACCTGGTCGGTTTCATCTTTCTGCTGGTTGAGCCCGTTACGGGTCTGCTCAGTGACAGTGGACAACTGCGTCGCCGCACCGGCGATCTGGCGGGCGCTGTCACCGATGCCGCTGATCAGGCTGCGCAGGCTGCGGGTCATTTGCCCGATGCTGTGTTGCAGTTGGCCCAGCTCGTCGCGACGCTCCACCTTGATGTCGTGGCTCAAGTCGCCCTCGGCCACACGGTTGGCGGCGATCAGGATGCCACGCAACGGCGAGGCGATCTGCCGGGCAATCCACCACGCGGCCAGCGCTCCCAATACCAGCGCAGCCAGAGTGACGCCGATCAGCAATGTATGAGTCTGGGCCGCCTCCTGATTGCGCTTGGTGTTCTGGCTCTGGCTCAGCAAGTCGCTTTTCTCGCGCAACTCGTTGAGTTGCTGCTCGAAGCGGTTTTGCAGGGTTTCGACGTTGAGTTGGGCTTCCTTGAGCTTGACCAGTTGTGCGCGGTAATTGGCCAGGTCGGTTTTGAGCAGCGTGGAGTCCACCGGCAGCGTGGTGACGGTGGCCTGTGCGGCATCCAGGGCGTCCAGCGTCTGGTTGGCAGCCTCGGTATAGGCTTGCAATGAGTCGGCCGCCCAGGCGGGGTTCTGGGCGCGATCCTCAGCCTGCTCCATGGCTTGGCGCAATTGCTCGATGGCATCGAGCGCCTTTTCGTCATTCTGGTCGGGCAAGTCGCTGGCGAATTGGGCCAGGGTGTCACTGGCTTGCAGGGCAGATGTCTTCAGCGCCGGGCGGATGTTCTCGCGCTGCTCGATCAAGGCCGGTAGCTGCGCCAGCGCCGTCTTGAAGTCGGCTACCAGGCTTGCCGCCTCTGCAATGCGTTGCAGATCGACCGGGTCTATCAGGCGCTGCGAAAGGTCTGTCAGATGCTGGTCGATTTTCTCGATCTTCTGCGTCATCTGGTCCAGGCTGGCCTTGTCCGCCAGGGTGCGGTACACGATGCGGTCGGCGCGCATGGCCTGCGCCTGGACGGCCAGCTCGCCCAGGCTCGTCAGGCTGTCGGAGCGATAAAGGATGGCGTTCAAGGCCTGCCAGCCCGTTGCAGAGATGATGAAGCTGAGCATCAGCACTTGGCCAAAACCCAGCGCGAGCTTGAGGCGTACGCTGGCGTTCGCCAGCATGCGGGTCAGCCGAGATAACATGGCGCACCTCCCATTCAGAAAAAAGCGTTTCGCGACAGATGAACGCTAATTCGAATTGGAGTGAGGGCGGGCTGATAACCGTGTAGGAAATTTCACAAGATGCGGCAGCCGCAATCGGCTGCCGCGCAAGTTCGGTCAGATGCGGAAGCGACCGACCAGGGTTTGCAAGTAGATGCCCAGGCGCGCCAGCTCAGCACTGGACGCCGCCGTTTCTTCGCTGGCCGAAGACGTTTGCTCGGAGACATCGCGCACATTCAACACGCTGCGGTTGATCTCTTCGGCAACGGCGCTTTGCTGCTCGGCGGCGGTGGCGATCTGCGAGTTCATCGCCTGGATGGTCGACACGGTGCGGGTGATGCTCTCCAGCGCGCTGCCGGCCCGGCGCGTCAGTTCGACACTGCTGTCGGTCAGGCCGCGACTGTTGTCCATGATGGTCGCCACCTGCTGCGTGCCGTTTTGCAGGCCGACGATCAGCTCCTCGATCTCCTCGGTGGACTTCTGTGTGCGCTGGGCCAGGCTGCGCACTTCGTCGGCGACCACGGCGAAGCCACGCCCGGCTTCACCGGCACGCGCCGCTTCAATGGCCGCGTTAAGCGCCAGCAGATTGGTCTGCTGGGCCACGGACTTGATAACGTCAAGCACGCTGCCGATCTTGTCACTTTCGCGCTTCAGATCGCCCATGGCGATCGTCGAGTTGCCGACTTCGGTGGCCAGGCGTTCGATCTGGGCGATGGCTTCACCGACCACTCGGTCGCCTTCGCGGGCCTGCACATCGGCGGCCACGGCGGCTTCCGACGCTTCTTCGGCATTGCGCGCCACTTCCTGCACGGTGGCGGCCATTTCGTTCATGGCCGTGGCGACCTGGTCGGTCTCGACCTTCTGGCTGTTGACCCCGGCGCTGGTCTGCTCGGTGACGGCCGACAGTTGCTCGGCGGCGCTGGCGATCTGGGTCACGCCGTCGCTGATACCACCGATCAGCTCGCGCAGGCCCACGGTCATGCTCTGCATGGCGCGTTGCAGTTGGCCCAGTTCATCCTGGCGGGCGGACTCCAGGTTGTGGCTGAGGTCGCCCGAGGCCACGCGCTCGGCGACCTTGAGGGTTTGATTGAGCGGGATGATGATCTGGCGGGTGATGGCCCAGGCGGCGACGAGGCCAAACAGCAGCGCCAGCAGGGTAGACAGCAGCAACAGCTGTTTGGCTTGGGCGGCGTCGCTGTCGCGGACCACGGTTTGCGAGGCAGTGAGTTTGCTGCTGCGGTCCAACAGAATGTCGCCCTGGACGTTCATGATTTTCAGCGCGGCGGCGCTGGCCACCTGCGAGTCACGGTACTGGCTGACAGCGGCGCGGTAGGCTTGCAGCGAGGTGCCGGCCTGTTGCAGGTTGGTGGAAAATTGATCAGGTAGCTGGCCGTTGAGCGCGGCGATTTTCTTCAGGGCATTATCGATGGCATCCAGCGCGGGCTGCTCGGCTTCGACTTTGCCGCTGTAGGTGTAGCCGCGCACCTGGAACCGCGCCTGCTGGATCAGCTTGCTCAGGTCGACGATGCTGTTGAACTGGCTGACGCTGTCGCCCTGTAGCAGGGTCTTTTCCACTTCACCGACTTTGAGCACCGCATTGTCAGCAGTATCGCCGAGCTTGCTGCGCGCGTTTTCGCGATTGGCACCGGCCTGGACCATGGTGTCGAAGGCGCGCTTGTACTGGTCAACGGCGGCGAGTTGGTCATCGACCAGCGCGATATCGGCGGGCTGTTCAATCAGCGCCCGGGCCGTTTTCAGGCCGCTTTCCAGCTGGCCCAGAAATCCGTTGACTGCCCCCGGGCCCTGCTCGCCACGACGCATTTCAAAGTCCAGGCGCGCGATGCGCAGTTCCTTGCTCAAGTCGTTGAGGCTGGCAATGTAGCCCAGTTTGTCGCCACGGCTGATCACGCCCGAGAGCCCGGCCCAGCCGGTGAGTGTGATGATTAATGTAAGCAGCAACACCAGGCCGAAGCCGACGCCCAACTTGGTTTTGACGCTGACATTCCCCAGCTTTTCGGCTAACCAACGATACATGCTGCAAACTCCCCTGGAACAAGGCTTGGACTTATTCCGGGGTTATCGGCATGTACGCAAGATTCTGTAGCAACACGATCCAATGTGGGAGGGGGCTTGCCCTAATGCCAATCATTTAAGCGTACACCACCCCCTGTAGGAGCGAGCTTGCTCGCGAAAAACTCACAGGCACCGCGTTCATTCAGGAAGCACGCGTTATCGTTGACGTTTTTCGCGAGCAAGCTCGCTCCTACAAAAAGCCTTAGCTGACTGGCATTGGGGCAAGCCCCCTCCCACACTGGACTGGTGTCAGAACAAGCGGGCGAGCAGGGCGGTCACGGCGGTTTCAACCCGCAGGATGCGCGCACCGAGTTGCACCGGCTGCAGGCCGGCCTTGCTCAGCAATTCGACTTCATAGGGTATCCAGCCACCTTCCGGCCCGATCGCCAGGGTCACCGGTTCATCCAGGCCGCGAGGGCAGGGCGGGTAGTCGCCGGGGTGGCCGATCAGGCCAAGCGTGCCGGTGGTCATGGCCGGCAAGCGATCTTCAACGAACGGCTTGAAGCGCTTCTCGATAATGATCTCGGGCAATACCGTGTCCCGCGCCTGTTCCAGGCCGAGGATCAGCTGCTCGCGAATCGCTTCAGGCTCCAGGAACGGGGTCTGCCAGAAGCTTTTTTCCACGCGGTAGCTGTTGACCAGTACAACCTTCGGCACGCCCATGGCGGCCACCGTTTGCAGCACCCGACGCAGCATTTTCGGGCGAGGCAGGGCCAGCAGCAGGGTCAGCGGCAGTTTGCTCGGCGGCGCCTGGTCGAAGCTGACGTGCAGCTCGGCTTCCCCGGCTTCCAGGCGCAGCAGTTGGGCATTACCCATCAGCCCGCCAATGCGGCCCACGCGCACGTTATCGCCCACTACGGCGCGATGGACCTCCTGCATATGCACCAGGCGCCGATCACGCAACACCACCCGGTCGGCCGCGATAAAGTCGGCGTCTTCCAGCAGCAGCAGGTTCACGGCTGGGTCGCTGGCGGCTGGTCGTCGTCGGCAGTCTGGTCGTCCGGGTGCTCGCCACGCTTGCTGATCAAGCCGCTGAACAGGATGCCGATCTCGAACAGCATCCACATCGGCACGGCCAGCAGGGTCTGGGAGAAGATGTCCGGCGGGGTAAGGATCATGCCGACCACGAAGCAGCCGATGATCACGTAGGGGCGGATTTTCTTCAGGTAAGCCACGTTGACGACGCCGATCCACACCAGCAACACCACCGCCACCGGAATTTCGAAGGCTACGCCGAAGGCGAAGAACAGCGTCATCACGAAGTCGAGGTAGCTGGTGATGTCGGTCATCATTTCCACGCCGGCCGGGGTGGCGGCGGCGAAGAATTTGAAGATCAGCGGGAACACCAGGAAGTAGGCGAAGGCCATGCCGGTATAGAACAGCAGGATGCTCGACACCAGCAACGGCACGGCGATGCGCTTCTCATGCTTGTACAGCCCCGGCGCGATGAAGCCCCAGATCTGATGCAGGATCACCGGGATCGCCAGGAACAGCGAAACCATCATGGTCAGCTTCAACGGCGTCAGGAACGGCGAAGACACGTCGGTGGCGATCATCGTCGCGCCGGCCGGCAGATACTGGCGCAGCGGCGTGGAGACGAAGGTATAGATCTGCTGGGTGAAGGCAAACAGCCCGGCAAAGATGATGAAGATGGCCGCTACGCAACGCAGCAGGCGGGTACGCAGCTCGGTGAGGTGCGAGACCAGCGGCATGTGCTGGTCGTTTTCCGGTTTATCAGCGCTCATGGGGCTCGCGGCGGCAATGTAGGGTCATGGGGCGCGGGCGACGCAACGGGCGTCGGCGCAGGCTCTGTTGGCGCGGTCGGTGCCGGTGGGGCGGCTTCAGTCGCCGGCGCGATACTGTTCTGGGCCACAGGTTCCACCGGTTTGGCGGGCTCCTGCACCGGCGACAGAATCTTGCGCGTCTCCTGCTCCAACGACAGGATGTGCTCGTTGTGCAATTGCCGGCGGATCTCGTCGGCACCGATTTCCCGCTCAACTTCCTGTTTGATCGCGTTGAAACTGCGTTTCAGGCGCCCGATCCACAGGCCGGCCGTGCGTGCCGCACCGGGCAGGCGTTCGGGGCCCAATACCAGCAGGGCCACGAGGCCGACGAGCAGCAGTTCAGAGAAGCTGATACCAAACATTAGTCAGTGCTCACGAGTCTTTGCGGGTCGGCTCTTCGACTTTTTCAGCCTGCACGTCGAAGGTACGACGCTCGGTGATCGGCTGGGCGGCCTGCGGGTGCACAGGCTGGGCCGGTGGAACCGGGTTTGCAGTGGGTTCTGCCGGCTTTTCGTCGTCGTTCATGGCTTTGCGAAAGCCCTTGATCGACTCGCCGACATCGGTGCCCAGGTTCTTGAGTTTCTTGGTGCCGAACACCAGTACCACGACCACCAGAATGACGATCCAGTGTTTCCAGTCAAAAATACCCATGCTGCAAATCCTCGATAAAAGTTGTTCAGGTGGACGGGCGTGCAGCCTTCTCGGCGTGCCCGGACAGGCCGAAGCGACGGTCCAGTTCATCCAGCACGGCCTGTGGATGCTGCCCCAGTTGGGCGAGCATGACCAGGCTATGGAACCACAGGTCGGCGGTCTCATAGATGACATCGCTGCAATCGCCGCTGATCTGCGCATCCTTGGCGGCAATGATCGTTTCGACGGATTCTTCGCCGAGTTTTTCCAGGATCTTGTTCAGACCCTTGTGATAGAGGCTGGCGACATAGGAACTGTCGGCATCCGCGCCCTTGCGCTCTTCCAGCACCTGGGCCACGCGGTTGAGGGTATCGCTCATGGTCAGTGTCCTGCCGAATAAATGGCGTGCGGGTCTTTGAGCACCGGTTCCACCACCTTCCATTCGCCGTTCTCGAACACGCGATAGAAGCAACTGTGACGGCCGGTGTGGCAGGCGATGCCGCCGATCTGTTCGACCTTGAGGATCACCACGTCGGCATCGCAGTCCAGGCGCAGCTCATGCAGGGTTTGCACATGCCCGGACTCTTCGCCCTTGCGCCACAGTTTGCCACGCGAACGTGACCAGTAGATGGCGCGCTGCTCGGCGGCGGTCAGGCTCAGGGCCTCGCGGTTCATCCAGGCCATCATCAGCACGCGCCCGGTCTTGTAGTCCTGGGCAATGGCCGGCACCAGGCCGTCACTGTCCCACTTGATCTCGTCCAGCCAGTCTTTCATGTTCGGCTCCGGCAATTTGCGACAGTGTATAACCGGATGGGTTATCGACGCACGATCAGATAAACGCCCACGGCGACCATGATCGCGGCCGGCCAGTAGCTCAGTTGATTCAACGGTCCGCCAATCGCCAGCATGACCCCACCCACCAGATGCGCGGCGCCGAGCAGGCGCAGGAACCAGTCGTCCTTGCGCTTGCGCCATGGCGGCTCAGGGTCCCTGGCGTGAGGCTGGGACATGCGCTCAAGCAGGTCGCGGGTCATGTTGGCCAGGTGCGGCAGCTGTTCCATCTGGCTGTGCAGGTTGCCCAGCATGGTCTTCGGGCTCATCCGCTCACGCATCCAACGTTCCAGGAACGGCTGCGCGGTGTTCCACAGATCGAGGTCCGGGTACAGCTGGCGGCCCAGGCCTTCGATGTTGAGCAAGGTTTTCTGCAGCAGCACCAACTGCGGCTGCACTTCCATATTGAAGCGCCGCGCGGTCTGGAACAGGCGCATCAGCACCTGACCGAAGGAAATATCCTTTAACGGTTTTTCAAAGATCGGTTCGCACACGGTGCGGATCGCCGCTTCGAATTCATTCAGTTTGGTTTCCGCCGGCACCCAGCCCGAATCAATGTGCAACTGCGCCACGCGGCGATAGTCACGCTTGAAAAAGGCGAACAGGTTACGCGCCAGGTAGTCCTGGTCTTCCGGCGTGAGGCTGCCGACGATGCCGCAGTCGATCGCAATGTACTGCGGGCTCCACGGGTTGACGGTGCTCACGAAGATGTTGCCCGGGTGCATGTCGGCGTGGAAGAAACTGTCGCGGAACACCTGGGTGAAGAAAATCTCCACGCCGCGCTCGGCGAGCATTTTCATGTCGGTGCGCTGGTCGGCCAGGGTCGCGAGGTCGGTGACTTGCACGCCGTAGATGCGCTCCATCACCAGCACTTTGGGGCGGCACCAGTCCCAATACACTTGCGGCACGTACAGCAGCTGCGAGCCTTCGAAGTTGCGGCGCAGCTGGCTGGCGTTGGCCGCTTCGCGCAGCAGGTCGAGTTCGTCGTAGATGGTTTTTTCGTAGTCGGCCACCACATCCACCGGATGCAGCAGGCGCGCATCGGCGGAGAACCGTTCGGCGGCGCGGGCCAGGATGAACAGCCACGCCAGGTCCTGGCCGATGATCGGCTTGAGGCCCGGGCGAATCACCTTCACCACCACTTCTTCACCGCTCTTGAGCTGCGCGGCATGCACCTGCGCAACCGAGGCCGAAGCCAGCGGCTCGACATCGAAGCGGCTGAACACCTCGCTGATCTTCCTGCCCAGTTGCTCTTCGATCAGCTTCATCGACAACTGCGAATCGAACGGCGGCACACGGTCCTGCAGCAGCATCAGCTCATCGGCGATGTCTTCGGGCAGCAAGTCGCGGCGGGTCGACAAAATCTGCCCGAACTTGATGAAGATCGGCCCCAGGTCCTGCAACGCCAGGCGCACGCGAGCACCTCGGCTCAGTTCCAGTTTTCTGCGCGGCAACCAGCGCCACGGCAGCACATAGCGCACCGCGAGCAGGAACCATGGCAGGGGCAGGGCAAACAGCAGGTCATCGAGGCGGTAGCGGATTACGACGCGCTGGATACGAAACAAACGGCGGACGGCGAGCAGCTTCATGCGTTATCGCTTGGATCAAGGGAACGGCTCAGGCGCTCGAAGCGGGCCTCGAGACGTTCCAGGTCGATTTTGGCCTTGTCGAGCTCACGAAAGCGCGCTTGCGCTTCCCGTTGCCCGACCAGGGTGCGCGATTCTTCGCTCAAGTATTCGGCGAGGTTCTGGTTGAGGCTGGCGAACCCTTGCTGGTACCAGCGCGAACGGCTGCGCAGGTGCCCGCCGAGCAACTGGGTGGCGACGGGGCCGAGCCAGCGCGAGAGTTCGTATTCCCAGTCCAGCTCCAGGTCCTGCAGCACGGCGGCCAGGTCCATCAGCACCGCGCTGTCGCCTTCCAGCGCCACTTCGGGGCTGTGCAGGATAGCGGTCTTGTTGCGGCTCAGGGCCAGGTGCACCAGGCTGGCGGCGGGCGCACGCAGGGTGCAGTCGGCCTCGGCGGCCCATTGCGACGCGAGCAGCAGGCCCTCATCGCTGGGCAGGATGAACAGCTGCAAGGCAGGGCTGCGGCAATCGACGGCGATAACTTTGCCGGTCAGGTGCGCAAGCCGCGCCAGGGCGGTGCTGTCCAGGCGCAAAACACGGTTGAGGCCGTGCTCGACGCTGGCGAGAAGGCCTGCGAGCAGCATCAGGGCTTGATGCCGCGGTGCAGGGCGACGATGCCCGAGGTCATGTTGTGGTAGGTCACGCGGTCGAAACCGGCCTCCACCATCATCGACTTCAGGGTTTCCTGGTCGGGGTGCATGCGGATCGATTCGGCCAGGTAGCGGTAGCTCTCGGCATCATTGGTGATCAGCTTGCCCATCAACGGCATGAAGGCGAACGAATAGGTGTCGTACACCTTGGACATCAGCGCGTTGGTCGGCTTGGAGAATTCCAGCACCAGCAGGCGGCCACCCGGTTTGAGCACGCGCAGCATCGAGCGTATCGCGTCTTCCTTGTGGGTGACGTTGCGCAGACCGAAAGCGATGGTCACGCAATCGAAGTGGTTGTCGGGGAACGGCAGTTTTTCCGCATCGGCCTGGACGAATTCGATATTGCCGGCCACGCCCTTGTCGAGCAGGCGGTCGCGACCGACCTTGAGCATCGAGCCGTTGATATCGGCCAGTACCACCTGGCCGGTAGGCCCTACCAGCTTGGAAAACTTGGCGGCCAAATCGCCCGTGCCGCCGGCGATGTCGAGCACGCGATTGCCGGTGCGTACGCCCGACAATTCGATGGTGAAACGCTTCCACAGGCGGTGCATGCCACCGGAGAGCACGTCGTTCATCAAGTCGTACTTGGCGGCTACGGAGTGGAACACCTCAGCGACTTTTTCCGCTTTCTGGCTTTCCGGGACGTTCTTGAAGCCGAAGTGAGTGGTGGGTTCGGCATCGCTGCCTTTGCGCTGATCAGTCATATCGCTGTCACCAAAAGAGAATGCGGGACATGATAATCCCCGGGGCCTGCTTTGTCTTGGCAAGGCTGAAGGTAAGATAGGTGCTTATCGAGACCTTTTGCCGCATGGAAGGTTTCCAAGCCCTCATAGAAAGGAGCCATTGCAATGGCGCGTATAACCGTTGAGCGTGAGCATTCCCTGGGTAAAGCCGCCGCACGGGCGAAGGCCGACACGCTGGCGCAGAAACTCAAGGATAAATATGGCGTGGAGTCGTCGTGGTCCGGCGATTCCCTGAACCTCAAGCGGTCGGGCGTTAAAGGCACCGTTCAGGTCTTTGATGATGCATTGCGTATCGATGTTGAACTGGGCCTGTTGATGTCGGCCATGAGCGGTACCCTCAAGTCCGAAATCGAAAAAGCCCTGGATAAAGCGCTGGCCTGATTCGACGCTCTTAGGGTGCCGATTCTAATTTTTCACCCTACGTTGTGCCCAAGCCCCCAACTCCGGCGGGCGGTTCCTCCACCCGGTTCTATGTGAGGTGCACCATGGCCAACGTTATTTTGCAGAAAAAAATCGACAGTCAGACCACTGCCCTGAGTGAGGTCAAACGCTATGCCCGCAGGATCTGGCTGGCGGGTCTTGGTGCCTACGCCAAGGTCGGCAGCGAGGGCGGCGAATACTTCAATGAGCTGGTTAAGAGCGGTCAACATATTGAAAGTAAAAGCAAAAAAGTTGCCATTGAACAACTTGATGCCGCTAACAGTCAGATTGATCAAGTAAAGAGTAACGTATCGAGTGTCGGCCGCCGGGTTGAAGTTCAACTGGATAAAGTTGAAAAAGCATTTGACTCGCGTGTTGCAAGTGCCTTGAATCGAATCGGCATTGCGTCTAAACATGACGTTGAGACACTCTCTGCTAAGCTCGAAGAGCTGACGGCATTGCTCGAACGTGTCGCGCGTAAACACTAAGGAGACATCGGGATGGCTGTTAAAAAAACTACTCAGAAAGAAGGCAGCTCGTGGGTCGGGGAAGTTGAAAAATATTCCCGAAAGATCTGGCTTGCTGGTTTAGGCGTGTATTCGAAGGTGAGCAGTGACGGCGGCAAGTACTTCGAGACGCTGGTCAAGGACGGCGAGAAGGCCGAGAAGTTGACCAAGAGCACTGTGGGTAAAAAAGTCGATGCGGCCAAGGCGAGCGCAGGTTCGGCCAAGTCGAGTATTTCCGACACGTGGAACAAGTTGGAAGAAACCTTCGACAAACGCCTCAACAGTGCCATTTCGCGACTGGGCGTGCCGAGCAAGGCAGAGCTTAAAACGCTGCACAGCAAGGTCGACACCCTGACCAAGCAAATCGAAAAACTCACAGGCGCCAAAGTGGCGCCAGCCAAGACTGCCGCCGCCAAGCCTGCGGCAAAACCGGCCGCCAAACCGGCTGCAAAACCTGCGGCCAAGGCGCCCGCCAAAGCTGCTGCAAAACCGGCCGCCAAGCCCGCAGCCAAAACCGCTGCCGCCAAACCGGCCACCAAGCCTGCCGCTAAGCCAGTGGCCGCTAAAGCCGCTGCAAAACCTGCGGCTAAACCGGCTGCCAAACCAGCCGCTGCGAAGTCAGCAGCCAAGCCTGCGGCAAAACCTGCAGCGGCAAAAAAGCCCGCGGTAGCGAAAAAGCCAGCAGCGCAAAAGACTGCTGCGTCGGCCAAGCCGGCAACAGCGGCAGCACCGGCCGCTTCGACAGCCAATTCGGTGTCCGCACCGTCGCACACGGCTGCTACCCCGACTGCAACGCCGGTAACGCCGACGCCATCCAGTCAGTCCTGATTTTCACAGGGCACAAAAACGCCCGGCCTGCGAAGGTCGGGCGTTTTTTTATCACAGATCGTTCCCACGCTCCCGCGTGGGAATGCAGCCCGTGACGCTCTGCGTCACCTGTGTGATCAGGGGGGCTTCAATCCACGTCATCCAGATATTTCAGCGCGAACCTCTCGGTCGCCAGCCGTGCCGGCATCAGCAGATGCGGCGCCACCAGCATCATGACCTGATACACCACCACCCGCACCTCACCTTTGCGATCCAGGATTCGCTGGTAATCCAGGGAAAACAGCAGGGTCAGGGTGATCTGCTCCACCAACTGCCCCAGCGCCTGGGTGTCACTGACCAGTTGCCCCGCGGTTTTCAACCGCGCCAACAATGAAGCCAGGGTGCGCTTGAGCGCCGTGAGCAGGTTGCGAATGCCCTTGGCCAGCTTCGGCAGGCGCCCGGCCAGGTTCGACAGGTCCTGGAACAGGAATCGGTAGTGGGCCATGCGCTCGACAATCAGGTGCAGGAACAGCCAGTAATCCTCGGCCTCCAGTTGCGCATCGGCAGGAGGGTCGAGCAGCGGTGCCAACTCGCCTTGAAAACGTTCGAACAGCCCCAGCACCAACGGCTCCTTGCCATGGAAGTGGTAGTAGAGGTTGCCGGGGCTGATCCCCATTTCATTGGCCACCTCCATGGTCGACACATTCGGCTCGCCCTTGTGGTTGAACAACTGCAGGGCACATTCAAGGATACGGTCGCGGGTCTTCATCCAGCCTCTTAGTCTGATCGTTGAGCTCAGCGCACGCGCACGTAGGTGCCTGGCGCCGCTTCCATCGGTGGGTAGTTCTGGTTGCCCAGGGCGGTGAGGGTTTCGCGTTGCACGCCCGAACGTTGCTGAATCCACGCCAGCCATTGCGGCCACCAGCTGCCTTCGACGTGATTGGCGTCGTAGTACCAGGCGCGCGGGTCGCTGCTCAGCCTGGGGTTCTCGACGTAGTTGGCCTTCGGGTTGCCGGGCGGGTTGAGGATGCTCTGGATATGCCCGCTGTTGGACAGGACGAAGCGCCGCTCGCCGCCCAGCAGTTGGGTGGATCGGTACACCGCGTCCCACGGCGTAATGTGATCGTTGATGCCGGCCACGCTGAAGCTGTCTACGGTGACCTTCTGCAAGTCGATGGGGGTGCCGCACACCTCAAGGCCTCCCGGATGCCTCAGCGGGTTGTGCTTGAAGAAATCCAACAGGTCGCCGTGCAGCGCGGCGGGCAGGCGCGTGTTGTCGTTGTTCCAGTACAGGATGTCGAAGGCGGGCGGTTCCTTGCCCAGCAGGTAGTTGTTGACCCAGTAGTTCCAGATCAGGTCATTGGGGCGCATCCAGGCGAACACCTTGGCCATGTCGCGACCGTCCAGTACACCTTGTTGGTAAGAGCGGCGCTTGGCGGCTTCAAGGGTCTGTTCATCGGCGAACAACGTGGCCGGGCCGTCGATCTGACTGTCGAGCAAGCTCACCAGGTAACTGGCGCTGGCGATGCGCCGCAACTGGCGCTTGGCTTGCAGGTGGCCTTGCAGTGCGGCGATGGTCAGGCCGCCGGCGCAGGCGCCCATCAGGTTGACCGCGCGTGCGCCGGTGATTGCCCGGCAGGCGTTGAGGGCTTCCTCCAGCGCCGCCACGTAGGTGGACAGGCCCCATTCGCGATGTCGCACATCCGGATTGCGCCAGCTGACCATAAAGGTCTGCAGCCCGTTTTTCAGCGCATATTGCACAAAGCTGTTAGCCGGGCTGAGGTCGAATATGTAGAACTTGTTGATTTGCGGCGGCACCACCAGCAAGGGCTTGGCGTATTGTTTTTCGCTCATGGGCTTGTATTGGATCAGCTCCAGCAGCTCATTGCGAAACACCACCGAGCCCGGCGTGGTGGCAACGGTCTTGCCCACTTCGAAAGCGTGCTTGCTGACCTGACGCGGCAGGCCGTTGTTGTGCAGCAGGTCTTCGAACAAATGGCTGACTCCGCGCACCACGCTGTTGCCGCCGGAGTTGAGCAACTCCTTGATGGCCAGCGGGTTGAGCAGCGTGTTGGAGGGCGATACGGCGTCGTTGAGCAGGGCGAACGCGAACTGTGCGCGTGCACGGTCGTCCGCGCTGAGGGTGCTGTCGTCGATCCAGTTGCGCGTGTGTTTTTGCCAGCTCAAGTAGGCTTGCAGGCTGCGCCGGTACAGCGGGTTGAGCGCCCAGGTGGGGTCTTTGAAGCGGCTGTCGTTGGGGTTGGGCTCATGCACCGTGTCCCCCAGCAACACGCGGCCCAGTTGGCCGCTCAGGGCCAGGGCGTGGCGTGCGGTGTGCAACGGGTTGCGCAGGCCATGGGCCGCCACGGTGCGCAGGGTCGACAGCAGGTCGCGACCGCGCAGGCCGGTGATCGCGTTTTGCGCGTTGATGAACGCAGCGGGGGTGGGCGCCGGGTTCGTCACGGGTCTGTCTCGCATGAGCCAACACTCCTTCGTCAAGCCATCAAGAGGCACGCCAATTCAGAACCATAGTCGGTTCCTGGCAAGTTGCGCGGCGGTGTGGTCCTTCACACCGCCGGTCGCGGATGTATCACGGCGCGCAGGCGCTCCTCTTCGAGAAACTTCATGATGATCGGCGCCACGGCTTCCGCGCGGGTGATCAGGAATAAATGGCCATCATCGATGATGTGCAACTGCGCATTGGGGATGCGCCAGGCGAGCATGCGCATGTTGATCAGCGGAATCAGCGGGTCGTCGTCCCCGGCCAGGACCAGGGTCGGCTGGCGGATCTTGTGCAGCCAATGGATGCTGGTCCAGCCCAGCCCCGCGAACAGCTGCCAGTAATAGCCCAGCTTGCCGGCCGAGCGCACTTTGCTGGCATGTTCGGCGGCCAGCTTGGCGTCGCGGCGGAACGAACCGCCGTAAATCATCGGCGCAATGCGCACCACGTGGGACGGCTGGATATAGCGCCGGGGGCTGGCCATCAGCCACAGCACCTTGGGCTTGCCGGGCACCATAAAGGCGCCGGCAGCCGTGGCCGCCAGGATCAACTTCTTGCAGCGCTCGGGGTAGTCATAGGCGAACTGCTGCGCCAGTGCACCGCCCCAGGACACCCCCACCGCATTCACCTGGCCGTAATCCAGGTAATCGAGCATGCGCGCCGTCAGCTTGGCCAGGCCGGGGAAGCGATAGGGCCGGTTTGGCGTGGAGGAGCCGCCCACCCCTGGCACATCGAAGGCGATCACTTCCAGGTCCGGGTCCAGGGCCTGGATGAACGGAAACACCAGCTCCAGGTTGGCGCCGATGCCGTTGAAGATCAGCAGCGGGGTCAAGTGCGGCTTGCCCGGTCGTACCGCCGTGCGGATGGCCTGGCCATCCAGGTCGATGGTACGGAAGATGAACGGTTGCGGCATGCTCAAGCCCTGTGAAGTGTTACAGGAGAAATGCGGTCAAAATGTGGGAGGGGGCTTGCCCCCTCCCACATTGACCGCATTTCAATTTAGCGTTCGTGTACATAGGTGCCTGGTGCCGCTTCGGCCGCAGCGTAGGTTTTATTACCTAATGTCGTCGGGGCTTTTTTCAATTTCCCCGCCCGCTCCGCCTGCCATGCCTGCCAGTGCAGCCACCACGAATCGGTATGCTTGGTCGCGTTTTCCTGCCATTGCAGTGCCGTGCCCGCCAGGCCATCGCTGGTCTGGTAGCGCGACTTGGGGTTGCCCGGCGGGTTGAGGATGCTCTGGATATGCCCGCTGCTGGACAGCACGAACTCCACCTTGCCGCCAAACAACTGCGCCGACTTGTAGCAGGACTGCCAGGGCGTGATGTGGTCGTTGGTGCCGGCCAGTGAATAGATATCGGCCGTGACCTGCTTGAGATCGATGGGCGTGCCGCACACTTCCAGTGCATTGGCGCGTACCAACGGGTTGTTCTTGAACAGCTCGATCAGGTCGCCATGGAAGGCGGCCGGCAGGCGTGTGGTGTCGTTGTTCCAGAACAGGATGTCGAACACCGGCGGCTCGTTGCCCAGCAGGTAATTGTTGACCCAGTAATTCCAGATCAGGTCGTTGGGCCGCATCCACGCAAACACCTTGGCCATGTCACGGCCTTCCAGTACGCCGGCCTGATAGGAATGACGCTTCGCCGCTTCGAGCGTCTGTTCATCGACGAACAGCGCCACTTGGGTGTCCAGCGTGGTGTCCAGCACACTCACCAGCAGGGTCAGGGCGTTGACTTTTTTCTCCCCCAGCGCCGCGTAGTGGCCCAGCAGCGCGGTGCAGGTGATGCCGCCGGAGCAGGCGCCCAGCATGTTCACGTCCTTGCTGCCGGTAATCGCCGTGATCACATCGACGGCTTCCTTGAGCGCTTCGATATAGGTCGACAGGCCCCACTCGCGCTGGGCCTTGGTCGGGTTGCGCCAGCTGACGATAAAGGTCTGCTGCCCATTGCGCAGGCAGAAGCGCGCCAGGCTTTTGTCCGGGCTCAGGTCGAATACATAGAATTTATTGATCTGCGGCGGCACCACCAGCAGCGGTCGCTCGTGTACCTGCTCGGTGATGGGCTTGTACTGGATCAGCTCCAGCACATCATTGCGAAAGACCACGGCGCCTTCGGTGGTGCCCAGGCTCTTGCCCACTTCAAAGGCGCCCATGTTGACCTGGCTTGGCATGCCGCCGTTGTGCACCATGTCCTTGGCCAGGTGGGACAGGCCGTCGAGCAGGCTTTTGCCGCCGGTTTCAAAGAAGCGTTTGACGGCCGCCGGGTTGGCCGCGCTGTTGGTGGGGGCCATGGCTTCAGTCATCAGGTTGATCACGAAGTGGCCACGACTGATGTCCTGTTCCGATAGATTGCTGTCACCGATCCAGTCGTGCAGCTCCTTGCGCCACGCCAGGTAAGTCTGCAGGTAGCGCTTGTAGAGCGGGTTCTGGCTCCAGGCCGGGTCATGGAAGCGACGGTCATCGCTCTCCGGCACCAGCGCCGATTTGCCGAACATGACGTTCTTGAGCTCCACCCCGAAATGGGCGACGTGTTTGACGCTGTGTAACGGTTGCTTGATGGCTTGGGTGAGCACCATCTTCGCCGAGGCCAATAAGTCCTTTTTGCGTAACGCGATGATCGGGTTCAACCCCAGGGTGTTTTCCGAGGCCTGGCGTTTCAAGTCATCGTTATTCTTGTTACTCATCTACGACGCTCCATTGTCCGAAAGACGAGTACCGGCGATTTCCGCGCACCCATTTCGATACACGACACCAGCCTGGTACTGCGCTCGGGTGACCGTTGATACCACATCGTCAAATGCAGGGAACTTGCCAGTTCCATTGGTTACCCGAGTTTAATTTTTTTCGCAAGCGGGCCAATCGTTGACCACGAGACAGGGCATTCAAGCAGATGAAATTAGAAAATGCCCTCTAAAGAGCAAGAGGCCTGGACTAGAGCATCAGCCGCACGACCGACTGACTCGGGTCGCGGGTTTTTCCGGCCGCTTTGAGCTCGGCCAGGTAATCGGCCCACAGCGCGTCCTGACGCACGGCCAGTTGATAAAGGTAGTCCCAGGTGAACAATCCGCTGTCATGGCCGTCGTCGAAGGTCAATTTCAGTGCGTACTGGCCGGCCGGTTCCAGCTTGATCAATTTAACGTTGAGCTTGCCGAATTGCAGGATGGGTTTGCCGTGGCCCTGGACCTCGGCGGAAGGCGAGTGCACGCGCAGGAATTCGGCGGGCAGTTGGTAGGTTTCGTTCGGGCCGTAGGTGAGGCCCAGGGTGTTGGAGGTTTTATGCAGGTTTACAGCAGTAGGAAATTTCGACATTGGAGATAACCCTGAAGGAACCGGCCTAACAATGTGAGAGGGGGCTTGCCCCCGATAGCCGTGTGTCAGTCAGCATACATCTGTCTGACAGACCGCTATCGGGGGCAAGCCCCCTCCCACATTGAAGCGAAGCAATTCTGTGTGAGGCTTACAGAATATAGCGCGACAAGTCTTCGTTCTGCGCCAATTCGCCCAGGTGGCTGTTGACGTAATCCGCGTCGATCTTGATCGCTTCGCCATTCTGCGCACCGGCCATGTCGCCGGCGCTGAAGGACACCTCTTCGAGCAGGCGCTCAAGCAAGGTGTGCAGGCGACGCGCACCGATGTTCTCGGTCTTCTCGTTGACCTGCCAGGCAATCTCCGCCAGGCGCTTGATCCCGTCCGGTTGGAATTCGATGCCCAGGCCTTCGGTTTTCAGCAATTCGCGGTACTGCTCGGTCAGTGAGGCATGCGGCTCGCTGAGAATGCGCTCGAAGTCGCCCGGGGTCAGCGCCTTGAGTTCCACGCGGATCGGCAGGCGGCCTTGCAGCTCAGGCACCAGGTCGCTTGGCTTGCTCAGGTGGAAAGCACCGGAGGCGATAAACAGGATGTGGTCGGTCTTGACCATGCCCAGCTTGGTGTTGACCGTGCAGCCTTCGATCAGTGGCAGCAGGTCGCGCTGTACGCCCTCGCGGGACACATCGACGCCGCCGGAGTTGCCGCGCTTGGCCACTTTGTCGATCTCATCGATAAACACGATGCCGTGCTGCTCGACCGCTTCCAGGGCCTTGGCCTTGAGTTCTTCCTCATTGACCAGGCGTCCGGCTTCTTCGTCGCGCACCAGCTTCAGGGCCTCTTTCACCTTGAGCTTGCGGCTTTTCTTCTTGCCCTTGCCCATGTTGGCGAACAGGTTCTGCAACTGGCTGGTCATTTCTTCCATGCCCGGGGGCGCGGAAATATCGACGCCCGACACTTCGGCCACTTCGATCTCGATTTCCTTGTCGTCCAACTGGCCTTCACGCAGGCGCTTGCGGAACAGCTGGCGGGTGTTGGAATCCGATGACGGCGCGGCGTCTTCGTTGAAGCCCATGCGGGCCGGTGGCAACAGCGCGTCGAGGATGCGCTCTTCGGCAGCATCTTCGGCGCGATGGCTGACCTTGGTCACTTCCTGCTCGCGCAGCATCTTCAGGGCGGCGTCGGCCAGGTCACGAATGATCGACTCCACATCGCGGCCCACATAGCCGACTTCGGTGAATTTGGTGGCCTCGACCTTGATGAACGGGGCATTGGCCAGTTTGGCCAGGCGCCGGGCGATTTCGGTTTTACCGACGCCGGTCGGGCCGATCATCAGGATGTTCTTGGGCGTTACTTCAACGCGCAGTTCTTCGGGCAGTTGCATCCGGCGCCAGCGGTTACGCAGCGCAATTGCAACGGCGCGCTTGGCATCGTCCTGGCCGATGATATGGCGATTGAGTTCATGGACGATTTCGCGGGGAGTCATGGACATAGTGTTTGGCGGCCTCAAGCGGGAATAAGCCTACGGCTTACTCGGCGAGGTCCTGCTCCTCAATGGTGTGGTTGTGGTTGGTGAACACGCAGATATCGCCGGCGATACCCAGGGCGGTCTCGACGATTTCACGGGCCGACAGGTCGGTCTTCTTCAACAGCGCGCTGGCCGCAGCCTGTGCATAGCCGCCACCGGAACCCATGGCGATCAGGCCGTGTTCAGGTTCAACCACATCGCCGTTGCCGGTGATGATCAGGGACGCGTCTTTGTTGGCGACCGCCAGCATGGCTTCGAGGCGGCTGAGGGAACGGTCGGTGCGCCATTCCTTGGCGAGTTCGACGGCGGCACGCACCAGATGGCCCTGGTGCTTTTCGAGCTGGCCTTCGAAACGTTCGAACAGGGTGAAGGCATCGGCGGTAGCGCCGGCGAACCCGGCGAGCACCTGGCCGTGGTACAGGCGACGCACTTTCTTGGCGTTGCCTTTCATCACGGTATTGCCCAGGGAAACCTGGCCGTCGCCGCCCATGACAACTTTGCCGTGGCGACGTACTGAAACGATGGTGGTCAAGGGGAGAGTCTCCACGCAGCGGGGCGAAAATGCCCTGATGGAACTCATATGGGGGTGGCGAGGGGGATTTCAACCGTAGGACGGCAGTGCGGACGAGTGGTGTTTATTGATCCGACACCTGTTCAAGAACACCGCAAAACCAAATGTGGGAGGGGGCTTGCCCCCGATTGCGGTGTATCAGTCGCTGAATATATTGACTGGTCTACCGCCATCGGGAGCAAGCCCCCTCCCACATTAGTCCTGCTATGTCTTCGAGATCAGCGGCTCTGGCGTTGTTGTAACAGCAGGTTGCTAAACCCGGCGCCCGCCAATTGTTTCTGCGCCACGGTCAGCTGTTCGCGGTTGCTGAACGGGCCTACCAGCACGCGATACCAGGTCGCTTCCTTCACGGTGCCGGATTCCACCGTCACCGACTGGCCCAGCAGAATGATCTGCGTGCGTACACGGTCTGCGTCCGCCTGTTTGGGGAACGAGCCCGCCTGCAGGAAGAACTTGGTCACCGGCGCGGCCTTGGTCTCTGCCACTGGAGGTGCCGGTGGCGGCGTGATGCCGGCCAATGCCGCCTGGGCGCGCGCGGTATCGATCTTCGCCGCTTCCGCTGGGGTTACCGGCGTGGTCGGCACTTGCGGCGTCGGCAGGGTTTTTTCCGGCACGGCGTCGGGCGGCACGATCACTTCCGATTCCGGCAGCAGCGTGTAGAAATCGTACTTGGGCTTCACCGGAACCGTCGGGCTCGGCGCAGTCTTGTTGGCCTCGGCGATTTTCGTGGCTTTCTGCTGCTCCTGTTTGACGCGCTTGACGTCATCGCCCTGGCCGGGCTCCAGCTTCATCAGAAAGACAACGAATGCGCCGACCGTGAGGCCGATCGCCATCCACAGCCAACCCGGAATCGGCTGCTTGGCCGGGGCCTGGTAGCGGCTGGCGCCGCGCTTGGGTGCAGGTTTTTTCTTGGCTGCCAACTTACATGCGCTCCAGAGTTTCCAGGCCCAACAGCTCCAGGCCTTGCTTTAGGGTCCGTCCAGCCAGTGCGGCAAGGCGCAGGCGACTTTGCTTCTGGGCTTCATCGTCGGCGCTGAGGATCGGGCAGTTCTCGTAGAAGCTGGAAAACAGGCCGGCCACTTCGTACAGGTAGGTGCAGAGGATATGCGGCGTGCCTTTCTCGCCGACGCTGTTGAGCACTTCGCCGAACTGCGCGAGCTTGGCGGCCAGTTCCTGCTCATGAGGTGCGTCCAGCACGATTTGGCCTTCAACCTCGCTGAAGTCCTTGCCCAGTTTGCGGAACACACCGGCCACACGGGTGTAGGCGTACAGCAGGTACGGGGCGGTGTTGCCTTCGAAGTTGAGCATCAGGTCGAAGTTGAAGCTGTAGTCGCTGGTGCGGTGCTTGGACAGGTCGGCGTATTTCACCGCGCCAATGCCGACCACGCGGGCGATATTGCGCAGGTCGGCCTCGGCCAGTTCGGGGTTCTTTTCCTTGACCAGGCTGTAGGCGCGCTCCTGGGCTTCGGTCAGCAGGTCGATCAGCTTCACGGTGCCGCCATCGCGGGTCTTGAACGGGCGGCCATCGGCGCCGTTCATGGTACCGAAACCCATGTGTTCCATATGCATCGGGTGGGTGACGAAACCGGCGCGGCGAGCCACTTCGAACACTTGCTGGAAGTGCAGGGCCTGGCGCTGATCGACGAAATACAGCGCGCGATCGGCCTTGAGCACGCCGCTGCGGTAGCGCACGGCGGCCAGGTCGGTGGTGGCATAGAGATAACCGCCATCGGCCTTGACGATGATCACCGGCAGCGGTTCGCCATCGGCGGTCTTGAATTCCTCAAGGAACACGCACTGCGCACCGTTGCTCTCGACCAGCAGGCCAGCGGCCTTGAGGTCGTTGACCACATTGATCAGGTCGTCGTTGTAGGCGCTTTCGCCCATCACGTCGGCCATGGTCAATTTGACGTTGAGCAGCTCGTAGATTTCCTGGCAGTGGGACAGGGAGATATCGCGGAAACGCCCCCACAGCGCCAGGCATTCCTCATCGCCCGCTTGCAGCTTGACCACCAGGCTGCGCGCACGGTCGGCAAACTCTTCGGATTCGTCAAAGCGCTTTTTGGCGGCACGGTAGAAGTTTTCCAGGTCGGCCAGCTCGTTGCTGGTGATCGGGTTTTCCTGCAGGTAGGCCATCAGCATGCCGAACTGGGTGCCCCAGTCGCCCACGTGGTTCTGACGGATGACGGTGTCACCGAGAAACTCCAGGACCCGCGCCACGCCGTCGCCGATGATGGTCGAGCGCAGGTGGCCGACGTGCATCTCCTTGGCCAGGTTAGGTGCCGACAGGTCGATCGCCACGCGCTGCGCCGGGCCAGCCTTGCGCACGCCGATGTGGGCGTCGGCCAGGGCGGCATCCAGGCGCGCGGCCAGGGCCTGGGTATTCTGGAAGAAGTTTATAAAGCCTGGGCCTGCGATTTCGGCCTTGGTGACACTGGCGTCGGCCGGCAGCGCGGCGATGATTTTTTCCGCGAGGTCGCGAGGCTTCATGCCCGCAGGCTTGGACAGCATCATCGCGATGTTGCTGGCGAAGTCGCCGTGGGTCTTGTCGCGGGTGTTCTCCACCTGGATCGCCGGCGACAGGCCTTCAGGCAACACACCTTCGTTGACGAGTTGGGTGAGGGCTTGTTGGATCAGCTGGCGAATGGTGTCTTTCATGGTGTTCTCTTTCGACCGCAAGCGGCGGCGCGCGATGCGCAGGTGGAAAAACTGGGCATTATCCGTGGCGAGGGCGGGCTTGCCAACCTTCGCAGGACCTGCGGAGCCTTTTTAGGTGACCCTACTCACTGTAGGAGCGAGCTTGCTCGCGAAAAACCTGAGGGCGTCGCGTTTATCCAGAATAAACGCAGTGTGCTTGAGTTTTTCGCGAGCAAGCTCGCTCCTGCAGGGGACGGCTTAATACAAATCGACCGGGTCCACATCCAGTGACCATCGCACCTGCCGGCCGCTGGGCATTTGCTCCAGGGCCAGCAACCAGCTGCTCAATAGCCGATGCAGCGGCGCGCGGGACGTTGCCTGCAAGAGTAGCTGGGCCCGATACCGCCCGGCACGGCGTTCCATGGGCGCGGGCACCGGGCCGAGCAGCTCGATGCCGCTCAGACCCAGCTCTGCCAGCAAACGTTCAGCGGCGCTGCAGGCTTCGTCCAGAAAGCCTTCGGCCTGGCCCGGTTTATGCGCCTCGGCGCGCAGCAGCGCCAGGTGCGCAAACGGCGGCAGCCCGGCGGCGCGGCGCTCGCTCAAGGCCTGTTCGGCGAAGGCAAAGTAACCTTGTTCGGTCAGTTGAATCAGCAGCGGGTGGTCGGCCAGGTGCGTCTGGATAATCACCCGGCCCGGCTCTTCGGCACGCCCTGCGCGGCCGGCGACCTGCACGATCAGCTGCGCCATGCGCTCACTGGCGCGGAAGTCGCCGGAGAATAAGCCACCGTCGGCATCCAGGATCGACACCAGGGTCACCCGCGGAAAATGATGCCCTTTGGCAAGCATCTGCGTGCCGACTAGGATGCACGGCTGGCCTTTCTGGATGGTGGCGAACAGTTGGTTCATCGCGTCTTTGCGCGACGTACTGTCGCGGTCCACCCGCAGCACCGGGTAATCCGGGAACAGAATGCCCAGGCGCTCTTCGGCGCGCTCGGTGCCCGCGCCGACCGGGCGCAGGTCGACCTTGCCGCATTGTGGGCAGTGGCGGGGCACAGGTTCCACATGGCCGCAGTGGTGGCAGCGCAGTTCGCCGTAGCGCTGATGCACGGTCATGCGCGCATCGCAACGCTCGCATTCGGACATCCAGCCACAGTCATGGCACAACAGCGTCGGCGCAAAACCGCGGCGGTTGAGGAACACCAGGACTTGCTGGCCGGCGGCGAGGGTCTGGCCGATGGCTTGCTGCATCGGTCCGGAAATACCGCTGTCCAGCGGTCGGCTTTTGACATCCAGGCGCAGGAAGCGCGGTTGCTTGGCGCCACCTGCGCGTTCATTCAGGCGTAGCAGGCCATAACGACCGGTGTAGGCGTTATGCAGGCTTTCCAGGGAAGGCGTGGCCGAACCCAGCACAATCGGGATGTCTTCCTGGCGCGCACGCACCAGGGCCAGGTCGCGGGCGTGGTAACGCAGGCCTTCCTGTTGTTTATACGAGCCGTCGTGCTCTTCGTCGATGATGATCAGGCCCGGATTTTTCATCGGGGTGAACAGTGCCGAGCGCGTGCCGATAATAATGTCGGCTTCGCCGTCCCGCGCCGCCAGCCATGACTCCAGGCGCTCACGGTCGTTGACCGCCGAGTGCACCAGGGCGATGCGGGCGTTGAAACGCTGTTCGAAACGCGCCAGGGTTTGCGGGCCGAGGTTGATCTCGGGGATCAGCACCAGCGCCTGTTTGCCGGCCTGCAAGGTTTCGCGGATCAACTGCAAATACACTTCGGTCTTGCCGCTGCCGGTGACGCCGGCCAGCAGGAACGCATGGAAACTGTCGAACCCTGCGCGGATCGCTTCATAGGCGGCGCGTTGTTCGGGGTTCAGCGGCAGCTCCGGCTGGGCCAGCCAGTGTTCATGGCGCGGGTCGGGGGCGTGCTTGCGGATCTCCACCTGCACCAGCCCCTTGGCCAGCAGCAGGTCGAGGCTGTCCTTGCTCAGCATCAGCTTGCTCAATAGCTGATGAGCCACGCCGTGGGGGTGCTGCGCCAGGGTGGCGAGGGCTTCACGTTGGCGCGGCGCGCGGGCGATGCGTGGGTCGTCCAGGCGCGCGCCGGGAACCATCGACCAGAAACGTTCCTGGCGCGCTTCGGCCAGTTCGCCCTGGCGCAGCAGCACCGGCAGCGCCCAGCTCAGGGTATCGCCCAGGCTGTGCTGGTAATACTGCGCGGTCCACAGGCACAGCTTGAACAGCGCGGGCGGCAGCGGCGCGGTGGCGTCGAGGATGGCGATGGCCGGCTTGAGCTTTTCGGCGGGCACTTCGCTGTGGTCGGTGACTTCCACCAGGATACCGATCATCTCCCTACGCCCGAACGGCACGCGCACGCGCATGCCGGGCTCCAACTGCGCACGCGGCACACCCGCCGGCGCCCGGTAATCGAACAGGCGGCGCAGCGGCGAGGGCAGGGCGAGGCGCAAAATGGCGTCGGGCACGCGGAGGGTCTCATCTAGGCAGGTGGTGGCGCAGGGGCGGGAGCCTAGCAGACAGGGGAGGGCTTGGGTATGCCGTGGTTTTCTGATGAAAGGCGGTTTTCAGTCGGATGTGCGGCTTGCGTGATTGAAAAGGTCTGTTAGAATTCGCGGCCTAATTACGTGCGGTATTCGACAATAGTGTCGAGTGGCGGCACGCTAGCCCGAGGAAGTGCCATGAAAGCCGATATCCATCCAGCGTACGAAACCATCGAAGTTACCTGCAGCTGCGGCAACAAGTTCGAAACCCGTTCGAACCTGTGCAAGCCACTGGGTACTGACGTATGCAACGAGTGCCACCCGTTCTACACCGGTAAGCAGAAAACTCTGGACACCGGCGGCCGTGTACAGCGCTTCGCAGATCGCTTTGGTGCTTTCGGCAAGAAGCCTGCTGCTGCTACTCCGGCAGAGTAAGGCTCAAAAGCCTTATGGGCTTTTGCCAGCTGTTGAAAAAGGCGTCCCTCGCGGGCGCCTTTTTTGTGCCTGCGATTTGGCTATCTGCCGCCCAGGCCCACGTGTTCTGCCCCGCGCCGGCGTCGGTGGCGCCGGTGCATGTGCAGCGCGTAGTGGATGGCGACACTGTGCGCCTCAAGGATGGCCGCAGCGTTCGGATGATCGGTATCAACGCGCCGGAGACCGGTAAGAAGGGCCGCTCCGACGAGCCGTTTGCGGCTGCCGCGCGCCAGCGTCTGCAGGCATTGGTCAATGCCAGTGACGGGCGTCTCGGGCTGGTGCCGGGGCGCGAGGGTAAAGATCGCTACGGGCGAACCCTTGCCCACCTGTATGGCGCCGACGGCAACAACCTTGAGGCACAGTTGCTGGCTGAGGGCCTGGGGTTTCAGGTGGGTGTCGCGCCGAATGTCGAGCTGGTCGCCTGTCAGCAGGCTGCTGAAAACAGTGCGCGTGACGCGCGGTTGGGGCTTTGGCGGCAATCGCCGGTACAGAGCGTGGCGCAACTCAAGCGGTCCGGGTTCGCTTTGGTCAGCGGGCGGGTCAGCACGATCGAACGCAATCGCGGTGGCGTCTGGATCCAGTTGCACGGCTCACTGGTATTACGCATTGCGCCTGATCGGGTCCGTTTATTCGATACCGCCATGCTTAATGGTCTGCAAGGCAAGACAATCGAGGCGCGTGGCTGGGTGCAGGACCGCTCCAGGCGCGGCGGGCCGAAAGACCCTCAGGCGCGTTGGCTGTTGCCGCTCACCGATCCGAGCATGCTTGGCTGAGCGCAATAATAAAAAATTGTAGACATTTTTTTATTCGATTGTGAACAGTCTAGCCCTTGTATCCCGTGGCTTTAGACTAAAGTACGCCGCAGCAGGGCCTTGACACCTGTGACTGACCAGTCTTGTAGGGGCTTTACGACACGCGTATCCTCGGCGGTCCGTCGACCAACAGTAAAAGCGGAATGCCGATATGTCTGATTTGAAAACTGCCGCTCTCGAATATCATGCCAATCCTCGTCCAGGAAAGCTGAGTGTAGAGCTCACCAAAGCCACTGCCACCGCCCGTGATCTGTCGCTGGCCTACAGCCCTGGCGTTGCCGAGCCCGTACGTGAAATCGCCCGCGACCCCGAGCTGGCATACAAGTACACCGGCAAGGGCAACCTGGTTGCAGTGATTTCTGATGGCACCGCGATCCTGGGCCTGGGTAACCTCGGCCCATTGGCGTCCAAGCCGGTCATGGAAGGCAAGGGCGTGCTGTTCAAGCGCTTTGCCGGCATCGATGTTTTCGACATCGAAGTCGACTCCGAGAGCCCGCAGGCCTTCATCGACACCGTTAAACGCATTTCCATCACCTTCGGTGGCATCAACCTGGAAGACATCAAGGCACCCGAGTGCTTCGAGATCGAAAAGGCGCTGATCGAACAGTGTGACATCCCGGTATTCCACGATGACCAGCACGGCACCGCGATCGTTACCGCAGCCGGCATGATCAACGCCCTGGAGATCGCCGGCAAAACCCTGGGTGAGGCGAAGATCGTCTGCCTGGGCGCCGGCGCTGCGGCCATTTCCTGCATGAAGCTGATCATCAGCATGGGCGCCAAGCTGGAAAACATCTACATGGTCGACAGCAAGGGCGTGATCCAGTCCGAGCGTACCGACCTGAACCAGTACAAGGCGATGTTTGCCCACCCGTCCTCCAAGCGCACCCTGGCTGACGCCCTTGACGGTGCTGACGTGTTCGTCGGCCTGTCCGGCCCGAACCTGCTGAGCGCCGAAGGCCTGAAGTCGATGGCGCCGAACCCTATCGTGTTCGCCTGCTCCAACCCGGACCCGGAAATCGCCCCGGAACTGGCCCACGCCACCCGCGACGACGTGATCATGGCCACCGGCCGTTCGGACTACCCGAACCAGGTCAACAACGTGTTGGGTTTCCCGTTCATCTTCCGTGGTGCCCTGGACGTTCGCGCCAAGCGCATCAACGAAGAAATGAAAGTAGCGGCCGCCAACGCCCTGCGTGAACTGGCCAAGCTGCCGGTGCCGCAGGATGTCTGCGACGCCTACGGTGGCGCCAAGCTGGAATTCGGTCGTGAGTACATCATCCCGAAACCTATGGACAAGCGCCTGATCACCCTGATCTCCGATGCCGTGGCCAAGGCTGCAATCGAGACTGGTGTGGCAACCCTGCCGTATCCGAAGAACTACCCGCTGCAAAGCGTGGATGATGTGTTCAACGGCTAAGCCTGCGTAGCGCACCCACGAAAAAGCCCCGGCTCTCGCGAGTCGGGGCTTTTTTGTGTCTGGCGTTTAAATTGAGCCTTGTGGCGCTCTAAATGTGGGAGGGGGCTTGCCCCCGATGGCGGCCTCAGGGCCGACCAGGATGCTGGATTGGGTTGAGTACATATCCGTTTCTGCGGTAACGGCTGCTTAGGGTTCCGCCCTGACGGCGGGTCA
>NZ_CVTO01000148.1:0-9326 GCF_900004715.1 Pseudomonas sp. 24 E 13 | reverse complement strand
TTCGGCCAGCGTGGTTTAACGGGGCGCCTGAGATCAAGATCAAAAGCAGATCAAGAGCAAGAGCAAGAGCAAGAGCAAGAGCAAGAGCAAGAGCGACTCGCTTCGCATCGTGGTTACGGTTGAGCGCTACAGAGTTGTGTAGATATCTATGCTCCGATAGCGGTACATCAGTCCCGGATTCATTGGCTGACAGCCTGCAATCGGGGGCAAGCCCCCTCCCACATTGGAACTGTGTTGTGCCTTAGAAGAGGTCGATCGGCGCGCCTTCATCCGCCGGCAGCGGGCTGCCCGGTACGGCGCCGTTGCCCAGCTCGTTGACTGACGGCGGCGTGTCTTCGCTCTTGAACAGTTCGAAGTAGGCGTTCGGCGTGCTTGGCGAGGCCGCGCGGCCGCTGACTGGGTCGATGCGCAGGCTGAGGATGCCTTCCGGTTCCGGCTGGGTGTGCAGCGGCTTGTCCTTCAAGGCTGCGCCCATGTAACTCATCCAGATCGGCAGCGCCACGGTGCCGCCGAATTCGCGACGCCCCAGGCTTTCCGGCTGGTCGTAACCGGTCCATACGGTGGTCACGTAGTCGCCGTTGTAGCCGGAGAACCAGGCATCCTTGGATTCGTTGGTGGTACCGGTCTTGCCCGCGATGTCCGCACGGCCCAGGGCCAATGCACGTCGGCCGGTGCCCTTCTTGATCACGTCCTGCAGGATGCTGTTGAGGATATAGGTGGTGCGGCCATCCACGATGCGTTCAGCCACCGCCGGTGCCTGTGGCTCGCCCGGAGCTTGAGGGTTTGCGGCAGGCGTCGTACCCGGCGTCGGTTCAATGGTGATGCCGCCGTTACTCGGCGCGGCGAGACCATCGGTTGCCGCCACGCCATTGACCACATCGCCGGGTACCCGTGGCGGGTTGGCGGTGAACAGTGTGTCGCCATTACGGCTCTCGATCTTGTCGATCAGGTACGGCGAGATCTTGTAGCCGCCGTTGGCAAAGGTGCTCCAGCCGGTGGCAATTTCCATCGGCGTGAGGGTCGCGGTGCCCAGGGCCAGGGACAGGTTCGGCGGCAGGTCAGACTTGGCGAAGCCAAAGCGGGTCATGTAGTCGATGGTCTTGCCCACGCCCATCGCCTGCAGCAGGCGGATCGACACCAGGTTGCGCGACTTGTACAGCGCCTCGCGAATGCGGATCGGGCCGAGGAAGGTGTTCGTGTCGTTCTTCGGGCGCCAGACCTTGTCCAGGTACTCATCGACGAACACAATCGGCGCATCGTTGACCAGGCTGGCGGCGGTATAGCCGTTATCCAGCGCGGCGCTGTAGACGAACGGCTTGAAGCTTGAGCCCGGCTGGCGCTTGGCCTGGGTGGCGCGGTTGTAGTTGCTCTGTTCGAAGGCGAAGCCGCCGACCAGCGCGCGGATCGCACCATTTTGCGGGTCCAGGGACACCAGTGCGCCCTGGGCGACCGGTACCTGGCTGAATTTCAGGCTGTCATCGGCCTGGCGTTGCACGCGGATCAAATCACCCACCTGCGCCACGTCGGACGGCTGCTTGGGCATCGGGCCCATGCTGTTGGTATTCAGGAATGGACGTGCCCATTTCATGCTGTCCCACGCCACATGCGCTTCGCCGCTGCGGGTCAGTACCTGCACGCCATCTTTCTTGACCTGGGTGACGATCGCCGGCTCCAGGCCGCTGATCGGACGTTGCTTGCCCAGTTCGGTGGTCCAGGCGCTCAGGGTCTTGCCCGGCAGGCGCGATTCAGGGCCGCGATAGCCGTGGCGCTGGTCATAGGTGATCAGGCCATCGTGCAGCGAATGGTTGGCAATTTCCTGCAAGTTGCTCGGAACGGTGGTGGTTACGCGGAAACCTTCGGTGTAGGCCTCGCTGCCATACCGGCCAACCATTTCCGCACGGGCCATTTCGGCGATATACGGCGCATTCACTTCCGGCGTCGGCACGTGATAGCTGGCGTTCAATGGTTCGGCCACGGCACTTTCGTAAGCCGTCTGGTCGATCTTGCCGAGCTTGTACATGCGCCCCAGGATCCAGTCGCGACGCTCCTTGCTGCGCGCCGGGTTGGCCAGCGGGTTGAAGCGCGACGGCGCCTTGGGCAGGCCGGCAATCATCGCCATTTGCGCAAGGCTCGCATCCCGAATCGACTTGCCGTAGTACACCTGGGACGCCGCCTCGATGCCGTAGGCTCGGTTGCCCAGGTAAATCTTGTTGACGTACAGCTCGAGGATTTCGTCCTTGGTCAACTGGCGTTCGATCTGCAGCGCCAGCAGGATCTCGGTGGCTTTGCGCGAAAAACTGCGCTCGCTGGTGAGGAAGAAGTTCTTCGCCACCTGCATGGTGATGGTGCTGCCGCCGGATTGAATGTGTCCGCTTTTTACCAATTGCGTGGCTGCACGGACCAGGCTGCTGGGGTCGACGCCGTAGTGGTTGGCGAAATTATCGTCTTCAGCCGACAGCAATGCGTTGATGAAATTGGGCGGAATGTCGGCGAAACGGATCGGTGTACGGCGCATTTCGCCGAACTCCGCGATCAGTTTTTCATCGCTGCTGTAGACCCGCAAAGGAATCTGCAACTGGATACTTCTGAGGGCCTCTACCGACGGCAAACCCGGACTAAGGTAGAGGTAGGCCCCGCTGAGTACGAGCAGCAGCCCGCAGACGATCGCGACAATGGAGTACCCGAAAAACTTCAGCAGACGAATCAAGGCTTTTGGATTTCCAGAGAAAAGAAAGAGTTACGCGTCGGGGCATGCATGGCGAACGATGGATCGACCCGGGCGGCAGATAAAAAGCGGGAAAAAACGCTGGGCATTAAAGCATTTTCGCCTCCGGGCGTCATTCGCACGGCTCAAACAAGTCGACCGAATGCACGGCCCGGAGGCAATCAGGCGGTAAGACAGGCAAAGCTTTAGGGAGTTTTATGGGAAAGGGATTTTTCAGGCGAAAACACGCCATCGTTCTCGGCGTCGACATCAATGACCGAGGTATCAAGCTGATCGAGCTGGGCCGTTCGGCGCAAGGTTTCAGCATTCAGGGCTACGCCGCGCAGGGGTTGCCGGCGCATGCGGTGGTCGATGGCACAGTGCTCGACCTTGAAGGGGCCGGGCGGGCGCTGCAGCAGGCATTATCGCGGCTGCACAGTCGCGCCAGGCACGCAGCCGTGGCCGTCTCGGGCCCGTCGGTGATTACGCGGGTGATCGAAATGGACGCAGGCCTCAGCGACGAAGAGAGGGCCTGGCAGATACACATGGAGGCCGACCAGTACATTCCTTATCCTCTGGACGAAGTCGCCATCGATTTTCAGGTACGCGGCCCGTCGTCCCAGGGCGCCGGGCGGGTGCAGGTCATGTTGGCGGCTTGCCTGCGCGAACAGGTCGAGGCGCGCGAGGCGGTCCTGGGCCTGGCCGGGCTGGTGACGCGGGTGGTGGATGTCGAAGCATTTGCATTGGAGCGCGCTTGCCGTCAGGATTTTGCCAGCTTCACGCCAGGTCATCGAGTCGATGGCGCACAATGGGCCGCCGATGCCCACGGGATGGGAGTGGCTTGCGGGTTGGCCCTGAGGAGTTTCGCTGGATGACACGAATCAATCTTTTGCCTTGGCGCCAACTGCTGGCCGAGCGGCGCCGCAAGTATTTGCTGGTGCTTTTGCTGGCGTTTGCCTGCCTGGCGCTCGCGGCGGTGTGGCTGGCCGATCAAGTGATCGACCAGGCGATAGACCGGCAGGTCACCCGCAACGTGCGCCTGGACGGGAATGTTGCCGCGCATGACTCACGAATCAAGACCATCGACGACCTGCAGGAGCGAAGCCAGCAATTGGCGCAGCGCATGAAGGTGATGCAGGATCTGCACGACGCGCGCTCCTCCGGCGCTCGGCTGTTCGATCAGCTGGCGCGCACGATGCCCGATGGCGTTCACCTGCATGAGGTGGTCGCCAACGGCGACACGCTCAGCATCCGCGGCAGTGCCGACAGCAACCAGGATATCGCCCAGTTGATGCGTCGGCTGGAGGCGTCGCAAGGCGGCCATTCGGCGCGGCTCGAGCGTGTTCAGGCAGAGGGTGAGCGCGGCGCTCATCAGTTTCAGTTGATGGTGCGCCAGGGGGAAACCATCGAGGCGCAACCATGAGCCTGCCCGGGCTCGACTTTTGCGCACTCACCTACAACGCTGCAAAATGGCCCTGGCCTGCAAAGGTCCTGCTTGGCTGCACCCTGGGCGGCCTGGTGCTGTTGATAGCAGAAGTGTCATACCTGGGCGCTTCGCGAGCGCGATTGCACGGGTTGGAGGCGCGCGAGCAAGTGCTGCGCGGGCAGCTTGAACAGAGTGCCGGTGTGGCCGCAGACCTTGAGGCGCACACCGAGCGCGTCAGGGTAATGGAAGACACCGTCGCGGATCTTCAAGGGCAACTGTCCGGCGACGCTGCAGTGCCGGACTTGCTTGAAGACATCGCTCGGCTGGCGGTTGCCAAGGGCGTATGGGTCGAGGGCGTCGAGGTGATGGACGAGGCGCCGCAGCCGTTCCATGTCGAACAGCCCTTGAAGGTTGGCGTTACAGGGGGTTATCACGACCTGGCGGCGTTCGTCAGCGCCCTGGGTAGTTTGCAGCGCGTCGTCACGGTGCATGACCTGGCGTTGCGCTCGGAAGGGGCTTTGTTGCGGCTGGAGCTGCTGATCAAGGCCTATCGAGGCGTTTTTCAGGGGGGCAAGGCATCACAGGCGGGCGTCCCGGCTCCGCGCTTTGTGTACGACGCGACCTCCCTGCGCGACCCGTTTCAACTGACAGCCTTGCAACCGGATCATTCGCCTGGGCGGCCCGCCCCTGCTCCGGATCTCACGCGGCCGCGCGGGCTGCTGGAGGGCATCGCAATCGACCAGTTCGACATGGTCGGCACGCTGTCCGGCGGCGGGCAGAGCTTTGCGTTGCTGCGTGCCGGATCAACGGTGCATCGGCTGGCGGTCGGCGACTACCTCGGTCCGGATCATGGTCAGGTCACGTCCATCCAGGACGGCCATGTGGAACTGGTCGAGCGCTTTCCCGATGAACAGGGCCTCTGGCTGGAGCGCCCACGAACGCTGGTGTTGAACGTCAACTCATAACGGAATCAAACAATGAAAAGGATTTTCTTGTCCTTCGGCGTGGCGCTATGGATAGCGTTCACGGTGCCGATGGCTGCTGCTGTGCCCAATCGCGTCGACCTTATCCATCTGCCGCCGCCTGAAAGCACGTCGTCGGCCGACTACACAGGCGACACACTGAACCTTAATTTCCAGAACATCGATTTGCGCGCGGCATTGCAGCAAATCGCCGATGTCGCCGGCCTGAACCTGGTGGCCGCAGACGAGGTGCAGGGTTCGATCACCCTGCGGCTCAAGGACGTGCCCTGGGACCAGGCGCTGGACCTGGTGTTGCAAGCCAAGGGGTTGGACAAGCGGGTCAAGGCCGGCGTCTTGCTGGTGGCCCCCGCCGACGAATTGGCCGCACGCGAACTGCTGACGCTGGAGGCGCGCAAGCAGATGGCCGAACTGGCGCCGTTGCGCCGGGAGTTACTGCAGGTCAATTACGCCAAGGCGGCGGACCTGGCCAAGCTGTTCCAGTCCATGGCCGGCTTTGAAGGCGCGACCGACGAACGCGGTTCGGTGGCGGTGGACGATCGCACCAACAATATCATCGCCTACCAGACCGCAGAGCGGCTGCAAGAGCTGCGGCGGATCGTGGCGCAGCTGGACGTCCCGGTGCGCCAGGTGATGATCGAGGCGCGCATTGTCGAGGCCAATGTCGATTACGACAAAAGCCTGGGCGTGCGCTGGGGTGGGCGGCTCAATCGCGGCAATTGGGGCGCCGGCGGTATTTCAAAACCCCCGGCAGATGGCGCGCAGCCACCGCCGAATCCACCCAGTTCACCCTTTGTCGATTTGGGTTCGCTGACCGGCACCTCGGGTCTGGGGCTGGCGTTTATCACCGACAACCTGCTGCTGGACCTTGAGCTGACCGCCATGGAAAAGTCCGGCAACGGCGAAATCGTCTCGCAGCCCAAGGTGGTCACCTCGGACAAGGAAACCGCGCGCATTCTCAAGGGCACCGAGATTCCCTATCAGGAATCCACGTCCCAGGGCGCCACCTCGGTATCGTTCAAGGAAGCTTCGCTGTCGTTGGAGGTCACGCCGCAGATCACCCCCGACGATCATGTGATCATGGTGGTCAAAGTCACCAAGGACGAACCCGACTATTTGAACAAACTCAACGACGTGCCGCCGATCAAGAAAAACGAGGTCAATGCCAAGGTCCTGGTCAAGGATGGCGAGACCATTGTCATCGGCGGGGTTTTCTCCAATACCCAGAGCAAAGTGCTAGATAAAGTGCCATTTTTGGGCGATGTGCCGTATCTTGGCCGCCTTTTCCGGCGCGATGTGCGGTCGGAGAAAAAATCCGAGCTGCTGGTATTCCTGACTCCGCGTATCATGAATAACCAGGCGATTGCTGTGAGTCGTTGATTCTGTGCGAAATTTGATTCTTGTAGGGCCGATGGGGGCTGGAAAAAGCACCATCGGCCGTTTGCTGGCCAAAGAGCTGCGCCTGCCGTTCAAAGATTCCGATAAGGAAATTGAATTGCGCACGGGTGCCAATATCCCATGGATCTTCGATAAGGAAGGCGAACTGGGCTTTCGCGACCGCGAGCAGGCAATGATTGCCGAGCTGTGCGGCTGCGATGGCGTGGTATTGGCCACCGGCGGAGGCGCAGTGATGCGTGATGAGAATCGCCGCGCCCTGCATGCCGGTGGTCGGGTGGTGTATCTGCATGCCTCGGTCGAGCAGCAGGTGGGCCGCACGGCTCGTGATCGCAATCGCCCATTGCTGCGCACGGCCAACCCGGAAAAAACCCTGCGGGACCTGCTTGCGCTGCGCGATCCGCTGTATCGGGAGATCGCCGATCTGGTGGTGGAAACCGATGAACGGCCGCCCCGAATGGTGGTACTAGATATTCTTGAGCGCCTGCAACGGCTGGCACCCCGTTAAAGCCTGGCCGCAAATGCGCTATTCTCGGCGGCGCGCCATGACCTTACGGGGTATGGCGTAGAGCCATCAGGCAGCGTCTGATCCAGGCGTTACCGGTCGTCACACTATCTTCAACGCGGGGACACATGCAGACACTTAAGGTCGATCTAGGCGAGCGCAGCTACCCGATCCATATTGGCGAAGGTCTGTTGGACCTGCCCGAACTGCTCGCACCGCATATTGCCGGTCGGCAGGTGGCGATCATCTCCAACGAAACGGTGGCGCCGCTGTATCTGGAGCGTCTGAGCCGCAGCCTGGCGGCGTACTCGGTGATCTCGGTAATCCTGCCCGACGGCGAAGCCCACAAGAACTGGGAAACCCTGCAGCTGATTTTCGATGGCCTGCTGCGCGCACGGCATGACCGCCGCACCACCGTGGTCGCCCTGGGCGGCGGTGTGATCGGCGACATGGCCGGCTTCGCGGCCGCCTGCTACCAGCGTGGCGTGGACTTTATCCAGGTGCCGACCACGCTGTTGTCCCAGGTCGATTCATCGGTAGGCGGCAAGACCGGCATCAACCATCCGCTGGGCAAGAACATGGTCGGCGCGTTCTATCAGCCGCAGGCCGTGCTGATCGACACGGCCACCCTCAACACCTTGCCACCCCGCGAGCTGTCGGCGGGCCTGGCGGAAGTCATCAAGTACGGGCTGATCTGCGACGAGCCCTTCCTGACCTGGCTGGAAGAACATATGGACGCCCTGCGCGCCCTCGACCAGGTGGCACTCACCGAGGCAATTTCCCGCTCCTGCGCAGCCAAGGCGCTGGTGGTGAATGCCGACGAACGGGAGTCCGGTGTACGGGCTACCCTGAACCTGGGTCATACCTTCGGCCATGCGATCGAAACCCACATGGGCTATGGTGTGTGGCTGCATGGGGAAGCCGTCGCGGCTGGCACAGTGATGGCATTGGAGATGTCGCAGCGCCTGGGCTGGATCAGCGCCCAGGAGCGTGATCGCGGGATCCGCCTGTTCCAGCGCGCCGGTTTGCCGGTGATTCCGCCGTCCGAGATGACCGAAGCGGATTTCCTGGAGCACATGGCAATAGACAAGAAAGTGATCGACGGTCGGCTGCGGCTGGTGCTGTTGCGCCACATGGGCGAAGCGGTGGTGACCGACGATTATCCGAAAGAGATTTTACAGGCCACGCTGGGAGCGGATTACCGCGCCCTGGCCCAGCTTAAAGGTTAATAAGATCGCGATGACTAGTTTGCATGCCGACGAGGCGTTCCTCGGCCATTATCACTTGAGCCACGACCCTTTCGCTCCACGGGTGCCTGGTTTCAAATTCTTCCCTGCCCAGCGCAAGCCGGTACTGGGGCAATTGCACCACCTCGCGCGCTACAGCCAGTTGCTGCTGGTGGTCACGGGGCCGTTGGGCAGCGGCAAGACGTTGCTGCGCCAGGCGCTGGTCGCCAGCACCAACAAGCAATCGGTGCAGAGCGTCGTGGTCTCGGCCCGTGGCGCCGGTGATGCGGCCGGCGTGCTGCGCCAGGTGGCGCAGGCGCTGGACGTCGCCAACGCCGAGCCGAACGCGATCCTCAAGCAGGTGGTGCAACTGGGCCTGACCGGCCAGGAAGTCTATCTGCTGGTGGATGACGCCGAGCAACTCGACGAGTCCGCCCTGGAAGCATTGCTGGCGCTGGCGGCGGGTACGCCGGAAGGTCGTCCCCATGTGTTCCTGTTCGGTGAGTCGTCGCTGATCGCCGATCTGGAACAGATCAGCGGTGAGCAAGAGCTGTTCCACGTCATCGAATTGCAGCCGTACGAAGAAGAAGAGACCCGCGAATACCTGGCTCAGCGCCTCGAAGGCGCAGGGGCCGGTATCGAACTTTTCTCCGCTGCGCAGATCTCTGATATTCACGAAAGCTCCGATGGCTGGCCTGGCAACATCAATCAGGTTGCCCGCGATGCAATGATCGAAGCCATGATTGCCAGCCGCTCTGCGGTCAAGCGTCCAAAGATGGGGTTCACTATGCCTAAGAAGCACGTATTGGCTATTTCCGCCGTTGTCGTGGTCGCCGTTGCCGCCGCCTGGTTGATTCCAGGCCGCAGCAAGGCGCCGACCACCGCTGGCGCGCCAACCGAACAGGCGCAGTTGCCACTGGGCAAGCCCACGCCAAATGTCGAATTCGCCAACTCCGGCCAACCGACCAACCTGCCGATGGTCGGCCAACCGGTCATGCGCGGCCCGCTGGCTGAGGAAGCCGGTGGCATCTCCGAAGGCGACGACGGTGTGCCGGTGGAAGGCTCCAGCGCCACGCCGCCAACCGTGACG
>NZ_CVTO01000153.1:70311-122544 GCF_900004715.1 Pseudomonas sp. 24 E 13 | reverse complement strand
CAGCAGGGCTTCAGCAAGGGCGTTGGCGTCGCGTAGGGACAGGTTGAAACCCTGCCCGGCGATCGGGTGCAGGCTGTGCGCCGCATTGCCGAGGACCACCAGGTGCGAGCGGACCTGTTCTTCCGCTTCCACCAGGGTCAGCGGATACAGATGCCGCGCGCCTACCTGCTTCAGGGTGCCCAGGCGATAGCCGAACACGCCCTGCAATTCGCTGAGGAAACTGCGCTCGTCAAGGCCCGCCAGGCGCTGGGCGTCCATGCCCATGCGGGTCCAGACCAGCGCGCAGCGGTTGTCGGGCAGCGGCAGCAAGGCCATCGGCCCTTCATCGGTGAAGCGCTCGAACGCTTCGCCATTATGGGCTTCGCTCGGGGTGATGTTGGCGATCAGCGCGCTCTGGTTATACGGGCGCGTCTTGACGCCGATGCCCAGTTGTTCGCGCAGGCCCGAGCGGCCGCCGTCGGCCAGTACCGCGAGGTCGCATTCGAGCACGGTTTCATCGTTGAGGGTCAGGCGGTAGCCATCAGGCAGCGGCTCCATGCGCGTGACTTCCGCCGGGCAGCGCCAGCTGACCACCTCTTTATCCAGGCCTTGCCACAGGCATTGGCCCAGCCAGGCGTTTTCCACCACGTAACCGAGGGCCGGCACACCCTCTTCCAGGGCTGACAGACGCGCGGTGGAGAAGCGTCCACGGTCGGACACATGAATCTGCTTGATCGGCTCGGCGCGACGGGAAATGTCCTGCCACACGCCCAGGCGCTGATAGATCTGCCGGGCACCAAAGGACAGCGCCGAGGAACGCGCATCGTAGCTCGGCTGATAACTGTCGCCGGGCGCGAAGGGCTCGATCAGTGCGATTTTCCACCCTCGCGCCTTGGCCCCGGCCTGCAACGCCAGCGCCAGGCTGGCGCCCACCAGGCCACCGCCGATGATCGCCAGGTTGACCCGGCTCATCGGGCAGCCGCAATCAGCGCTTCGATCTCGGCCACCGTCTTGGGCACCGCGCCGGTCAGAATTTCACAGCCTTGCTTGGTCACTATCACGTCGTCCTCGATGCGTACGCCAATGCCACGCCACTTCTTCGCTACGTTCTGGTTATCCGGTGAAATATAGATCCCCGGCTCCACGGTCAAGGCCATGCCAACTTCCAGCACGCGCCATTCACCGCCGACTTTGTACTCGCCCACATCATGCACATCCATGCCCAGCCAATGACCGGCGCGATGCATATAAAAAGCGCGGTAGGCTTCGCTGGCGATCAGTTCGTCAACCTCGCCTTGCAGCAACCCCAGCCTGACCAGCCCGGCCGTGATGACCTGCACGGTCGCCTCATGCGCCTGGTTCCAATGCTTGTTCGGCGCGATCTGCGCGAAGGCGGCTTCCTGGGAGGCCAGCACAATATCGTAGATCGCCTTTTGCTCGGGCGAAAACCTGCCGTTGACCGGCCAGGTGCGAGTGATGTCACTGGCGTAGCAGTCGATCTCGCAACCGGCATCGATCAATACCAGGTCACCGTCCTTGAGCAGCGCGTCATTCTGCTGGTAATGCAGGATGCAGCTGTTGCGTCCGGCCGCCACGATGGAGCCATACGCCGGCATTTTCGCGCCACCCTTGCGGAATTCGTAGTCCAGCTCGGCCTCCAGGCTGAACTCATGCAGGCCGGCACGGCTGGCCTGCATCGCGCGCACATGGGCGGCGCAGGAAATTCGCGCCGCCTCGCGCATCACCTTCACTTCCGCCGCCGATTTATACAGGCGCATGTCGTGCAGCAAATGATCCAGGGCAACGAATTCGTTCGGCGGCTGGGCGCCCAGGTGCGCCTTGGAGCGGATCACGTTGATCCACTCCATCACATGCCGGTCGAATTCGGCATTGCTGCCCATGGCCGAATACACGCGGTCGCGGCCTTCAATCAGGCCGGGCAGGATGTCATCGATATCGGTAATGGGAAACGCGTCGTCAGCGCCAAAATCGCGGATCGCGCCTTCGGTACCGGCGCGCAGGCCGTCCCACAATTCGCGTTCGGCGTTGCGTTCGCGGCAGAACATTATGTACTCGCCATGCTGGCGACCGGGCATCAGCACGATCACCGCCTGCGGTTCAGGGAAGCCGCTCAGGTACTGAAAGTCGCTGTCCTGACGGTAGACATGCTCTACATCACGGTTGCGAATCGCCACGGCGGCGGCCGGCAGGATCGCGATGCTGTTGGGTTCCATCTGCGCCATGAGCGCCTTGCGGCGACGGGTGTATTCCGCTTTGGGGATATGGATCATGGGCAGATGGGCTTCCTTTTTCAGTGCAGCGACGGCTTGGGCACCGCAGGTTCAGCGGACTTCCTGGTCTCGGTGAACAGCAGCAACGGCGCAACGCGCAGGTATTCCATGACTTCCATATAGTCGCCCTCGCCGTCTTCGGACTCTTCCAGGGCATCTTGCACCTGGGAGATGGCCGCCAGGTCCTGCAACACTTCCTTGGCGTCGGTGCTCAGTTCCAGGCCGCCGGCATTCACGCCGAAACCGTGGAGGAAGCCCTGGCACCATTGGCCCAGTGCTGCGGCGCGCTCGGCGAGCGGTGCGTCGTCGGTCGGCAGCAGCAGGACCACGGTGACGTCATCACCGGTCAGCTCGCCCTTGACCATCTCTTGCAGGCCGATCAGCGCGTTACGCACGTTCTCGGTCGGTTCGGTTTCCAGCAGCTCGGCCACATCGGCCAGCCAGTTGTCGGCATCGAAGCCCACGCCGGTGCAACTGCGGCCCAACAGCACGCCATGCAGTTCGGCAGGCGAGCAAGGATGACCGCTGGTGCTCAGCAGTTTGGAAAAAGCGTCGTACGGGGAGTTCTGAATGGGCATGGTGAGCTAGGCGCCAGACGGCGCAATGTCTAGAATGGAGCGCTGTATCCTAGCACCGGCAGACGCACCAAGACTATCGAGGGCGTCAGATCGTTTATCCTGAAGTTGCCATTCATCAGACAAAATCCAGTGGAACCCAATGGAAGACACCGACCTGCAAGCGCTGATGGCCAGACTCGAACTGCTAATTGATCGGGTCGAGCAACTTAAGAGTCAAAACGGACTCCTATTAGCTCAGGAAAAGACCTGGCGCGAGGAACGCGCTCACCTCATTGAAAAAAACGAAATCGCCCGGCGTAAGGTCGAATCGATGATTTCGCGCCTGAAGGCCCTGGAGCAAGACTCATGAGTTCAAGCAATAGCGTTACCGTGCAGATCCTCGACAAAGAGTATTCGATCATCTGCCCCCAGGAGGAGCGCAGCAACCTGGTGAGCGCTGCCCGCTACCTGGACGGCAAGATGCGTGAAATCCGCAGCAGCGGCAAAGTAATCGGCGCCGACCGCATCGCCGTGATGGCTGCACTGAACATTACCCACGACCTGCTGCACAAGCAGGAACGCCCTGACGCGCAGGCCAGCGGCTCGACCCGCGAGCAGGTGCGTGACCTGCTCGAACGCGTCGACCTGGCGCTTTCCACCGATTCCGACGCACCCAAGGGCTGATTGCCGAGTCAGTTTAAGGTATACTCGCCTCACTCCCTGGCGTGTTTGCCAGTCGGCGATGTCCCGGAGCCGATTCGCACTACCCTGGAAGTTGCACGTTGGGCTGGTGTGCATGTCCGCTAGACGGAAAGCCTTAAAGCCTACTGCTTCTTCCACCTTGAACTTTCGGGTTCAAGGGCTTAGTCGACAGCGGCTCTGCCGGGGAGCCTGAATTCCCAAACTCAATGCCAGTCTTCGGACTGGCATTGTTTTATGAGCCGAACAGCCATGACCGAACCTGCGCCGCTTTCCCGTCCGCAACTTCGACGCCTGTTGCGCAAAGCACGCCGCGCTCTGACACCGAGCGAGCAGCGTCAGGCCGCGCAAGGTCTTTACCGGCAACTGGCACAGCACCCGCTGTTTCGCCGGGCCAGACATATTTCCCTGTATCTACCGACGGACGGTGAAATCGATCCGCGCCTGCTGCTGCGCGCTGCCCAGCGCCGGGGCAAGGCCACCTACCTGCCGGTACTGAGTGCGTGGCCGCGTACCAAAATGGTGTTCCAGCGCGTGCGGCCTGGGGATAAGTTGCTGCCCAACCGCTTTCGTATTCTCGAACCTCGGGCCGATGCCCACCGCCAACGCAAAGTGTGGGCGCTGGACCTGGTGCTGCTGCCGCTGGTGGGGTTCGATAATGAGGGTGGGCGATTGGGCATGGGCGGCGGTTTCTATGACCGCAGCCTGGCTTACCTGGCCAGGCGCAACACATGGCGCAAGCCGACGCTGCTGGGGTTGGCCCATGAATGTCAGCAAGTCGATCGCTTGGCGCAGGCGAGTTGGGACGTGCCGCTGGCGGGCACTGTCACCGAAAAGCAATGGTATGTAGCAGAAACGCCGCCGGAACCAGCGACGCTTTAAATCGCGTTAACGCTTGAATTGCTGCTGCACAGGCGAAAGCTCAACCGGTGCATCGGTCTTGTTCGACCACAAGCTCTGGGCATACCCGGTGGTCACGACACCCAGACCAAACAAAATAACCAATATCCATAGTAAATCCGGTTTACGTTGCATCGATTGCCCCCCTTCAGGCATCTCGTACACGATGACAACAACGTTCCAAAGTAGTCCGTTGCAGCTGCGCCAAGCTTGAAGCCCGGCATTCTGCGGTAACGTGAACCAACACGCAAACCTTGACGCCAACCGACTGTCGGTTTGTCATGGGATTGCCCGACAACTTGCCCAATGCCTTTTTCAGGAGCGCAAAAATGGCCTACTGGTTGATGAAATCCGAGCCCGACGAACTCTCGATCAAAGGCCTGGAAACGCTCGGTGAAGCCCGCTGGGACGGGGTGCGCAATTACCAGGCGCGCAACTTTTTGCGGGCCATGGCGGTGGGCGACGAATTCTTCTTCTACCACTCCAGCTGCCCCGAGCCAGGCATTGCCGGCATCGGCAAGATCGCCAAGGCCGCCTATCCCGACCCCACCGCACTGGAACCAGAAAGCCACTACTTCGATGCCAAGGCCACACCGGAAAAAAACCCGTGGAGCGCAATTGACGTCGCGCACGTGCAGACCTTTCCCAAGGTGCTGGGCCTGGGCTACCTGAAACAGCAGGCCGCGCTGGCCGAACTGCCTCTGGTGCAAAAAGGCAGCCGGCTCTCGGTGATGCCGGTCACTGCCGAACAGTGGGCGGCAGTCCTGGCGTTGCGTTGAAGGGTTACTGAATGATCAGGTTGTTGAACAACAGGTCTTCCACCATCGGCTTGCCGGTCTCATCGTTCATCACCTGCTGCGTCTGTTTCAACGCTTCCTGGCGCAGCTTTTCCTTGCCTTCAACCGTGCTCATGGCTTCGTTGGTCTGCTGGGTAAACAGTGCCACCAGTTGGTTGCGAATCAACGCATCATTGGCTTTGACCGCTGCGGCGGCTTCGGTGCCGGTGACGCGCAGAGCGATGTCGGCCTTGAATACCTTGAGTTTTGCCGTGCCATCCAGGCCGTAGTTGCCCACGAACGGCGGCGTCAGGCTGATATAGCTGACCTTCGGCGCCTCGCCCTCTTTGGCCTCTTTGGCTTCTTCGGCCTGGGCGGCCATCGGCAAGGTCAGGGCCAGCATCAACAGGATCCACGCTTTCACAGTTCATTCCTCGAATTCGATTGCCGGGTAGCATAACGCTAGCAAGGCTGAGCACAAGCTTATGGGGACTTATCAGGCGCGGGCATGCTTGTTGACCCACGGGCGTACCCTCCTACACTTATCGGCCACGACGCCAAAAGGAATAGTCCGATGAAAGCTGTGCTGTGCAAAGCCTTCGGCCCCGCCGAAACCCTGGTGCTGGAAGAGATAGCCAGCCCCGCGATCAAGAAGAACGAAGTCCTGCTGGACGTGCACGCGGCCGGGGTGAATTTTCCGGACACCCTGATCATCGAGGGTAAATACCAGTTCAAGCCGCCCTTCCCGTTTTCTCCGGGTGGCGAAGCGGCGGGCGTGGTGAGTGACGTCGGGGAGAAGGTCAGCCACTTGAAAGTCGGTGATCGCGTGATGGCCCTGACCGGCTGGGGCAGTTTTGCCGAGCAGGTGGCGGTGCCGGGCTATAACGTGCTGCCGATCCCGCCGAGCATGGACTTCAACACCGCGGCCGCCTTCAGCATGACCTACGGCACCTCGATGCACGCGCTGAAACAGCGCGCCAACCTGCAACCCGGCGAAACCCTGCTGGTGCTCGGCGCTTCCGGTGGCGTGGGCCTGGCCGCCGTGGAAATCGGCAAGGCCATGGGCGCCCGGGTGATCGCCGCCGCCAGCAGCGCCGACAAACTCGCGGTGGCCAAGGCGGCCGGCGCCGATGAGTTGATCAATTACAGCGAAGCCAACCTCAAGGATGAGGTCAAGCGCCTCACCGACGGCAACGGCGCCGATGTGATCTACGATCCGGTGGGTGGTGACCTGTTTGACCAGGCGATCCGCTCGATCGCCTGGAATGGTCGTCTGTTGGTAGTGGGCTTTGCCAGCGGGCGCATCCCCGAATTGCCGGTGAACCTGGCACTGCTCAAGGGCGCGGCGGTGGTGGGCGTATTCTGGGGCTCGTTTGCCCAGCGCCAGCCGCAGGACAATGCGGCCAATTTTCAGCAACTGTTCACCTGGTATGCCGAGGGCAAGTTGAAGCCGCTGGTGTCACAGGTGTACCCGCTGGAACAGGCGGCCCAGGCGATCAATGACCTGGGGCAGCGCAAGGCGGTGGGTAAGGTTGTGGTGCAAATCCGCTGACCGAAGTGGAATGCCGTCAATGTGGGAGGGGGCTTGCCCCCTCCCACATTTGATCCTCAACGACCCACACTTACCTATTCGCGACATGTTCATAAGAGAACATGCAATTGCTCCCATTTCCTGTGTTTGCGGATAAGAGGCGATGCTATTTTCGGTAACGAAACTGTAACATTCGCATCCGCAGTCAAAACAAGAAATTTGGAGCCCTTGAATGTTTGCTTTCTTCCGACCTGCCGCACACCAGGCGCCCCTGCCTGAAGAAAAAATAGACAGCACCTACCGACGCCTGCGCTGGCAGATCTTCGCCGGTATTTTCTTCGGTTACGCCGGCTATTACCTGCTGCGCAAAAACTTCTCCCTGGCCATGCCCTACCTGATCGACGAGGGCTATACCCGCGGTGAGCTGGGCCTGGCGATGTCGGCCATCGCGATTGCCTACGGCCTGTCCAAGTTCCTCATGGGCCTGGTGTCCGACCGCTCCAACCCGCGTTACTTCCTGCCCTTCGGCCTGCTGGTGTCAGCGGGGGTGATGTTCATTTTCGGTTTCGCGCCTTGGGCGACGTCCAGCGTGACCATGATGTTCATTTTGCTGTTCATCAACGGTTGGGCCCAAGGCATGGGCTGGCCGCCAAGTGGGCGGACCATGGTGCACTGGTGGTCGCAGAAAGAACGCGGCGGCGTGGTCTCGGTGTGGAACGTGGCGCACAACGTCGGCGGCGGCCTGATCGGTCCGCTGTTCCTGCTGGGCATGGCCTGGTTCAATGACTGGCATGCGGCGTTCTACGTCCCGGCCACGGTGGCGCTGGCAGTGGCGGCGTTTGCCTTCATCACCATGCGCGACACGCCGCAATCGGTTGGCCTGCCGCCGATCGAGCAGTACAAGAACGACTACCCGGAAGGCTACGACGCCAGCCACGAAGACGAATTCAGCGCCAAGGAAATCTTCGTCAAGTACGTGCTGCGCAACAAAATGCTGTGGTACATCGCCCTCGCCAACGTGTTCGTCTACCTGCTGCGCTACGGCGTACTGGACTGGGCGCCGACCTACCTGAAAGAAGCCAAGCATTTCACGGTCGACAAGTCGTCCTGGGCGTATTTCTTTTACGAGTGGGCTGGTATCCCGGGCACGCTGCTGTGCGGCTGGATGTCGGACAAAATCTTCCGTGGCAATCGCGGCCTGACCGGCATCGTGTTCATGGCGCTGGTGACCGTGGCGACTCTGGTTTACTGGCTCAACCCGCCGGGCAACCCGATGGTCGACATGATTGCGCTGGTCTCCATCGGCTTTTTGATCTACGGCCCGGTGATGCTGATCGGCCTGCAGGCGCTGGAACTGGCACCGAAGAAAGCCGCCGGCACCGCGGCTGGCTTCACCGGCCTGTTCGGCTACCTGGGCGGTTCGGTGGCGGCGAGCGCGGCGATGGGCTACACCGTGGACCACTTCGGTTGGGACGGTGGTTTCGTGCTGCTGATTGGCGCGTGCGTGCTGGCGATCGCCTTCCTGATCCCGACCCTGTGGCACACCAACAGCGTCAGCTCGGCGCGCTAACTGCCCGGGCAATCCTTCGCACAACGCTTGAGCCGCGCCTCCAGGTTTTTATCTGGCATGGCGTGGCTACGCAGGGCGTTCACGGTCTGCTCGACATAATCGCGAGTAGTGCCGTAACGCCCGCAAGCGCTTTGCAGCACATGGTTCAGTACGATATCGGGCAAGTTGCCGGCATAGCTGGGCAAGTGCCGCTCCAGCACAAATCCCAACGCCTGCACCTGACTGCCATCTTCCAGGCGGCAACTGAGCCAGTGCGGCTTGTAGGAGGGGTAAGGCATTTCGCGTTGCCATAACGCATACAGCGAAGCCTCCAACTGATCTTCCGGCAAGCGGTAGGCAAACCCGCTGCACGAACCGCCCCGATCCAGCCCGAAGACCAGGCCCGGCAACTCCGGCGTACCCCGGTGCTCGTGGGACCACAGGTACAGGCCACGGTGATAACCGTGAACCCGTGCGCGCACCCGCTCGCTCGACGAACATTCAGGACGCCAGATCAACGAACCATAGGCAAACAGCCAGACCGGCCCACCCTTATGCCGGGCCATGGTGGCCTGCATCGAGCTCATTAATTGTTCGTGAGTGAGTTGCGGCCCAAGATCGAGCCGCGGAGGGTAAGCCAACTGCAAAAGATCGGTTTCAATGGCGGTCATGGCGAAAAGCGTTGCGCCTCCTGTGTGCTACCAGTTGTAAGCGACTTTACCGTAATAAAACGCGCCGCTGTAACCGTACGGCGAAAAAGTGCTGTAGGCCAGGTTGCCGCCGCTGCTGGCGTAGGCATTGACCTTCTCGGGGTATTTATCGGTGACGTTGTCGCCGCCGAGCGTGAAGGTCCAGTTCTTCAACTTGTAGTCCGCCGACAGGTCCAGCACCCAGGCTGCCTTGAAGGTCTGGTCGTTGACCTTGTCCGCCTGGTAGCTGGTGAACTCACCATAGCGCACCAGGTTGCTGTGCAGCGCCCAATTGCCGAAGGTGAAGTCGTTGCCCAGGCTCAGCTTGTGCTGGGGTGTGGTATCGCCGAGCAGGCCGATGCGCTCGCGACGGTCCACCCGCACCAGGTTGGCGCCCAGGCTGTCGAGGACGGCCGGATTGGCCTTCACATCGGTGACCTTGGTGTGGTTGTAGTTGTAGCCCACGGTGCTGTTCCAGCGAATACCGTTATCGAACTGATAGCGATAGTTGGCCACCAGGTCGACACCGTCGGTGCTGGTGTCGGTGGCGTTGGTGAAATAACGCGCTGTGGTGTAGTTGATATTGCCGACACCGTTAGCTTGCAGGTAGGCCACCGTCGCCGGATTGAGATTCAGGTTGGACGACAGGCTGATGCGGTCGCGTATGTCGATGCGGTACACATCCAGTGTCACCGTCAGGTCGTCGGCAGGCTCCAGCACCAGGCCAAGGCTGTAGTTACGCGATTTTTCAGCCTTGAGGTCTTCGGCACCGAGCAGGCGCGCCACTTGGCTGTTGGCCGGGAACGTGCCGGCCTCCTGGATCGTATTACCGATCAATTGCGATGAGGTATAGGCGAAGTTCTGCTGGGCCAGGGACGGCGCGCGAAAGCCATTGGAAATGCTGCCGCGCAACGCCACTTGCGGGGTGAAGTCGTAACGCGCCGACAGCGAACCGCTGAGGTTGGAGCCAAAATCGCTGTAGTCCTCATGGCGCACGGCGGCCGAGGCGCTGAGTTTTTCGGTGAAGTGGGTTTCCAAATCCAGGTATTGCGCCCAATTATGCCGCGTACTGGTGCCGGCATCGGCATCGCGGAACCCGCCAAGGCCAGAACTGCCGGTCTGGTAGTAGGACGCGGGCTCACCTGCCTGGATTTCATAGCCCTGATGCAAGTATTCACCGCCGAACGCCACGGCCACCGGGTACGGCAGCCAGCCCAGATCAAACTCACGGGACAGGTCCAGGCTGACTTGCTTCTGCTCGTTGCTCAGGGTGCCGTTGTTGAATTTGCGCGGCGTCGCCAGGCCCAGAGAGGTGTTGATGGTTTCGGTGCCGAGCTCGTACTGATTCTTGCCGTAGTTGGCCGACAGGTCGTAGTGCCAGTCGTAGGCGAGCAGCCCGCGCAGGCCCACCACCAGCGAGGTGTCTTCCAGGTTGCCCTTGATCAGCGGCAGGTAGCCGTTGGGGTTGAGTGCCGCAATATTGTTGGAAGCGTTGCTGGCGCGGTAGAACGCTGCCGTCTCGCCGCGGCGCTTGCTGTAGCCACCGAAACTGTAGAACTCGGCGGCATCGTTGAAGGAATATTCCGAGTTGAACTGGAATTTGCCCTCATTGGTGGCCGGCTCGCCTTGACGGAATACACGCTGGCCGTAGGTGGTGGAACCGACGCTGCCTGGGCGGTAATCATTGCCGGCACGGTTGGTGTAATCGTTGTCGGCACCTTCGGCCGACAGATTGATAAAGCCGTTTTCGCCCAATGCCAGGCCCGTATTGCCGCTGACATTACGCTGGATGCCGTCACCTTTTTTGTACCCGCCGAACCGAGTGGAGATCGAACCGCCCTGGTCGTCGTGCTTGAGGATCACGTTGATCACGCCGGCGATCGCGTCGGAGCCGTAACGTGCCGACGCGCCATCGCGCAGCACTTCGATGTGGTCCACCGCCGACAGTGGGATTGCATTCAGGTCCGCCGGTGCCGAACCGCGACCGACCGCACCGCCGAGGTTGACGAAAGCGCTGGTATGACGGCGCTTGCCGTTGACCAGTACCAACACCTGGTCCGGTGACAAACCGCGCAACTGCGCCGGGCGTACCAGCTCGGCGCCATCCACCAGGCTCGGCCGTGGAAAGTTGATCGATGGGATCAGGCGCGCCAGCACCGCGCCCAGCTCGTCGGAACCGGTACTGCGCAGGGTTTCGCCGGAGATCACATCGATTGGCGACAGCGAAGCACTGGCGGTGCGCTCCTGGGCGCGGGTGCCGGTCACGATGACCGTATCCAGTTGGGGCGCATCGACGGCGGACGTTTCATCCGCCAGAACGGGATTGAATCCCACGGTGGTCAGCAAATTGGCCGACAAAATCGCCGTGTATAACGCGTGTTTTCTGTAGCTCCCCATACCGCTCCCTATGAATCAATTAATAGAACTTCAACGCTCTGAGTTCGTACGATCGATCCGGCTGGCGGGCGGTAGCGGTCAGTGATTGGTGGCTGTGGATGAAGTCGGTAGTCCGTTGGCATATAGCCTAAAGATATTCATCGAATAAAATAAATACCTTAAAAGAATAAGCGAAGGCATAAGCACCCTCCCCCGCTCATCAGCCACTGCGACGGCAATCCGAGCGCTTTCAGCCCAGGTTCAGCCTGAGCAGCGGGCAATCCGCCAAAATGCCGCACACATCACGACCCACTTAGCCGCTCACCCAATCGACTATCGAGGCCGCCCATGCACAAAATCCGCTTGCCTGGCCTGTTGTTCCTGGCCCAGGCCACCACTGCACTGGCAGCTGAAACCCCACCGGCAAACGACGACAAAGGCTTCTGGTACGCGCAGACCAGCGTCTACACCCGGCATTTCGCGCCCGACCCCGAGCACAACAACCAGCAAAACCTGCTGGGACTGGAGCGCAACGAAGCGTCGGGCCTGGTCTATGGCGCGGCGACCTTTCGCAACTCGTTCAGGCAACGCGCCTACTACGCATACGCCGGCAAGCGCTATGACATGGCCGAGTACCCGGTGTACCTGAAGGTCACGGGTGGGGCGATCCAGGGTTATCGCGGCAAGTACCGTGACAAGATCCCCCTGAACCGTTATGGCGTGGCGCCCGTCATCATTGCGTCCGTGGGCACGCATTACGGGCCGATGGCGGCAGAACTGGCGTTGCTGGGGTTCAATGCAGCGATGGTGACGACTGGACTAAGATTCTGAACGGGCGCAAATCAATGTGGGAGGGTGCAAGCCCTGTCTGTAGGAGCGAGCTTGCTCGCGAAAACCGTCAACGATAACGCGTGTTTCCTGAATGAACGCGGTGCCTGTGAGTTTTTCGCGAGCAAGCTCGCTCCTACAGAGGGCGGCATCAGGGCAAGCCCCCTCCCATACGTTGATTACGTCAGGGACGCGGGGCGTAGGCGAATACGTCGGCGCGCATCTGGTGCGCATCCATCCCGGCGTCGACCAACGCATCCAGCGTGCCGTAGATCATCGCCGGTGATCCGCTGGCGTACACGTGCACGGCCTTGAGGTCGGTAATGTCTTCGCACACGGCTTCATGCAGCAAGCCGCAGCGCCCTTCCCAACCGCACAGGTCACTGACGACTTTGTGCAGGAACAGGTTGGGCAGTTGCCGCCATTGATCCCAGTGCTCGATCTCGTAGAAATCTTCCGGGCGACGCACGCCCCAATACAGGTGCACCGGGTGCTTGAAGCCGGAAGCCCGGCAATGCTCGATCAGGCTGTGCATCTGGGCCATGCCCGTGCCGGCGGCGATCAGCACCAGCGGCCCGTCCGGCAACTGGGCCAGGTGGGTGTCACCGAACGGCAGTTCAACCCGCGCCATCCGGTTGCGCTGTAGCTGCTCCAACAGGTTGCGTGCGCTGTCCTCACGGGCCAGCACATGCAGTTCCAGCTCGCGGCCGCAGTGAGGTGCCGATGCCAGGGAAAACGCCGACTTCTCGCCGTTCTCACGCTCGATCATCAGGTACTGCCCGGCGTGGTAACGCACCGCCTTGCCAGCCGGCGCCCGCAGGCGCACGCGCCACACATCGCCGCCGACTTCCACGCATTCGCTCAACTGGCACGACAATTTGCGCACCGGCAACTCCCCCGGCGCCAGCACGCCATCCCACAACACAATGCAATCTTCCAACGGCTCGGCGATGCAGGTGTAGAACTCACCATGATCGCGCACTTCACCGCCCTGCTGCACACGGCCCTCCACCAACAGCGCCGCACACACGTGGCATACGCCGTTGCGACACGCCTGCGGGCATTCGTAGCCCAGGCGGCGCGCGCCGTCGAGGATGCGTTCGCCGGGGTTCAGTTCCAGTACCGCGCCGGAAGGTTGCAGGGTTACACGCATCAATCTATTCCCAATTCTTTCCAGATTGCATCGACGCGAGCAGTCACGGCGTCATCCTTGACGATGACCCGGCCCCACTCGCGGGTGGTTTCACCCGGCCATTTGTGAGTGGCATCCAGGCCCATTTTCGACCCAAGCCCCGACACCGGCGAAGCGAAGTCGAGGTAATCGATCGGCGTGTTGTCGATCATCACCGTGTCGCGCTTGGGGTCCATGCGCGTGGTAATGGCCCAGATCACGTCGTTCCAGTCGCGGGCATTGATGTCGTCGTCGGTGACGATAACGAACTTGGTGTACATGAACTGTCGTAAAAACGACCACACACCCAGCATTACCCGCTTGGCATGGCCTGGGTACGACTTCTTCATGGTGACGATGGCCATGCGGTACGAGCAACCTTCCGGCGGCAGGTAGAAGTCGGTGATTTCCGGAAACTGCTTTTGCAGGATCGGCACGAACACCTCGTTCAACGCCACGCCAAGGATGGCCGGCTCATCCGGTGGCCGGCCGGTGTAGGTGCTGTGGTAGATCGGCTTGATCCGATGGGTGATGCGCTCAACGGTGAACACCGGAAAGCTGTCGACTTCGTTGTAGTAGCCGGTGTGATCACCGTAAGGCCCTTCATCGGCCATTTCACCGGGATGAATCACACCTTCCAGGATGATTTCGGCGGTGGCCGGCACTTGCAGATCGTTACCGCGACACTTCACCAGCTCGGTGCGGTTACCGCGCAGCAGGCCGGCGAAGGCGTATTCGGACAGGCTGTCCGGCACCGGCGTCACTGCGCCCAGAATGGTGGCAGGGTCGGCGCCCAGCGCCACAGAGACCGGAAATGGCTGGCCCGGGTGTTTTTCGCACCATTCACGAAAATCCAGGGCGCCGCCACGGTGGCTCAGCCACCGCATGATCACCTTGTTGCGGCCGATCACTTGCTGGCGGTAGATGCCGAGGTTCTGGCGGTCCTTGTTCGGACCTTTGGTGACGGTCAGGCCCCAGGTGATCAGCGGGCCGACGTCGCCGGGCCAGCAGGTCTGCACGGGGAGCATGGCCAGGTCGACGTCATCGCCTTCGATGACCACTTCCTGGCACACCGCGTCCTTGACCACCTTGGGCGCCATGGCAATGATCTTGCGGAAGATCGGCAGCTTCGACCAGGCGTCCTTCAAACCTTTGGGCGGCTCGGGCTCCTTGAGGAAGGCCAGCAGCTTGCCGATCTCGCGCAGTTCGCTGACCGCCTCGGCGCCCATGCCGAAGGCGACGCGCTCGGGTGTGCCGAACAGGTTGCCGAGCACCGGAATGTCGTAGCCGGTCGGGTTCTCGAACAACAGCGCCGGGCCCTTGTTACGCAAGGTACGGTCGCAAATCTCAGTCATTTCCAGTACCGGTGAAATCGGCATCTGGATACGTTTCAACTCTCCGCGCTGCTCAAGTTGCTGCACGAAATCCCGAAGATCCTTGAATTTCATTAACCATGCCACCCGTAAAATAGGCGTACATCCTACCTGCTCTCGAGGCGGCTGGCAGCTTAATTGGCCGTCAGCCCCCGTGACTGCAGCGAACTGAACAGCGGTTCCATAAAGGCCTCGATATGCCGCGCGCCCACTTCAGACAGGTGGTTATCGTCGGTGTACAGCGCGCGCCCGTTGAGCTCGACCCGGCACAAGCCATCGGTGCCGCACAGCGAGGGCGCCGGGTCCAGCACCGCGACGCCGCTGTCGGCGGCCGCCAGTTCGTCGAACAACTGACTGATAAACGCCTGGCGCTTGAGATGCTTGGCTACGTCGAGACCTTCGCCGTCAAACGGTCGGTGCATCATTGCCAGGCGACTGAGGCGGTAAGGCACGATGATTTCCTGCAGCGGCACCTCCTTGACCAGCCAGACCTTGTGCCCCGCAGCGCGCAGCGCCTGAATGCGCTCGCGCATCCCCTGGGCAAAGCGTTGCTCAGCCACAGCCTGCACGTACTCGCCGGTGCTGGGGTCTTTGAGCGCATGCTCTTTGTCACCCGACATTTGCCCGTAGACATACAGGCTCCAGCGCGCCGCCAACACCACATCGCTGATTTTCTTTTCGGTCATCGCCTTCTCGACGCGATGGTTGAAATGCGCACACCGGGCAATGTTCTCAAGGCCATCCAAGGGGATGCAGCCGGCAAAGCTGGCTTCAATCACGCTGATATCATGGCGATCAGCGCCCTCTTTGAGCGCCGGAATCAGCGCGGTGGCGTGACTGTCGCCCCATACCAGCGCCGAAACCGACTGACTTTTGGGACCGAAATGGCAGAACAACCGCTCATCGGGCGTGTCCTTGTCAGCCATGCACGCCATCAGCTCAGGGCTCCACTTCTTTGCCTTCGCGAAAATCAACGCCTGCTCAGACAAGCGCGACGGCACACCGTCGAATTCACGGATCGCCAAGCCAGTAAAGCCCAGCCCCAGGATGCCGACCACGGCTGAAGCAAGAATCGCCTTACGCGAGGCCAGCAAGCGTTTTTCCCGGAACGGCGTTTCCACGAAGCGCCAGGACAGGTAGCCCAGCACCAACGAAAGCAGCATCAAGCCGGCCAGTTCCAGGACGCTCAAGCCATCCACCGCGGCATAGCTGGCGTACACGAACACCGGCCAATGCCACAGGTACCAGGAATAGGAAATCAGCCCGATACCAACCATCAGCCGCGTACTCAACAGGCGCCCGACCCAGGTGTATTGCTGCCCGTTGGCCCAGATCAACCCGACCACGCCCAGCACCGGCAATAGCGCGGCCGGGCCTGGGAACGGGGTTTTCGCGTCGTAACCGAATACCGCGATCAGGATCAGTGCCATGGAGGCCAGGCTGACCCCCTGGGCCAGGGCAGGCGAAGCGCGCCATTGATATTTGGGCAGCACCGCCAGCATCGCACCGGCCAGTAATTCCCAGGCACGCAGGTGCAGCAGGAAGAAGGCTTTTTGCGGCTCGTGCTCAACCGCCCAGACGCTCATGCCAAACGAGCCCAGCAGCACCGCGAACAGCGCCAGGCGCCAGTGCTTCAGGCGAGCTGAAAGCAGCGTGAGCAACAGCGGGAAGAAAATGTAGAACTGCTCTTCTACCGCCAGCGACCAGGTGTGCAGCAGGGGCTTGATGTCAGAAGCTGCATCGAAGTAGCCATGCTGGCGCGAGAACAACAGGTTGGAGGTAAAGGTCACCTGATAGTGCGCAGACCGCCCCAACTCTTCGTAGTCCTTGGGCGCCAACAGAAACCAGCCCACCGCGAGTGTGGCCGCAATCATTACGAACAGCGCCGGCAGGATGCGCCGTGCGCGCCGAGCCCAGAAGTCGATGAAACTGAAGCGCCCGGCCTGACGCTCACGCCAAATAATGGACGTGATCAAAAAGCCGGAAATGACGAAGAAGACATCGACGCCAACGAAACCGCCGGTGAGGCCAGGAACGCCGAAGTGAAACAGCACGACTGCGAGGACAGCGATGGCACGCAGGCCGTCAATGTCCCTGCGGTAAGCAAGAGTGGTCATAAGAATTGTGGTCAGTCTGTGACGAAAGGAGTGAGCGTAGTCGCGGATACAATTTTTGTTACTTAACGGAGACTTATGCCATAAAAAACGATGAATCTCGACGCAAAAAAAATGGCGCCCCGGGCGGGACGCCATTTTTCGGACCTGAAACGCCGTATTACTTGCGTTTCATCGACAGAAAGAACTCGTCGTTGGTCTTGGTGGTTTTCAGCTTGTCGATCAGGAACTCGATAGCGGCCACTTCGTCCATCGGGTGCAGCAGCTTGCGCAGGATCCACATGCGCTGCAGTTCGTCGTCGGCGGTCAGCAACTCTTCGCGGCGCGTGCCGGAGCGGTTGATGTTGATGGCCGGGAACACACGCTTTTCAGCGATACGACGGTCGAGGGGCAGTTCCATGTTGCCGGTACCCTTGAACTCTTCGTAGATCACTTCGTCCATCTTCGAGCCGGTTTCAACCAGTGCGGTGGCGATAATGGTCAGCGAACCGCCTTCTTCGATGTTCCGCGCGGCGCCGAAGAAACGCTTTGGCTTCTCCAGGGCGTGGGCATCGACACCACCGGTCAGCACCTTGCCGGAGCTCGGGATCACCGTGTTGTAGGCACGGGCCAGACGGGTGATGGAGTCGAGCAGGATCACCACGTCTTTCTTGTGCTCGACCAGGCGCTTGGCCTTCTCGATGACCATTTCGGCAACCTGTACGTGACGGGTTGGCGGCTCATCGAACGTCGAGGCAACCACTTCGCCACGCACAGTGCGCTGCATTTCGGTCACTTCTTCCGGACGCTCATCGATCAACAGTACGATCAGGTGAACTTCAGGATTGTTACGCGCGATGTTCGCTGCAATGTTCTGCAGCATGATCGTTTTACCGGCTTTCGGCGGCGCGACGATCAGGCCACGCTGGCCCTTGCCGATCGGCGCGCACAGGTCGATCACACGACCGGTCAAGTCTTCGGTGGAACCGTTGCCGGCTTCCATCTTCATGCGCACAGTCGGGAACAGCGGGGTCAGGTTCTCGAAGAGAATCTTGTTTTTCGCGTTCTCGGGACGATCGAAGTTGATCGTGTCGACCTTGAGCAGGGCGAAATAACGCTCGCCTTCCTTCGGCGGTCGGATCTTGCCAACGATGGTGTCGCCAGTGCGCAAGTTGAAGCGACGGATCTGGCTCGGCGAGACATAGATATCGTCTGGGCCGGCGAGATAGGAAGCGTCTGCAGAGCGGAGGAAGCCGAAGCCGTCCTGGAGAATCTCCAGCACGCCATCACCGGAGATTTCCTCGCCGCTTTTCGCGTGCTTCTTGAGCAGGGAGAAAATCACGTCCTGCTTGCGCGAACGGGCCATATTTTCTATGCCCATTTCTTCGGCCAGTTGGAGCAGGTCGGTAATCGGCTTTTGCTTGAGTTCAGTCAGATTCATATAGGAATGACGTAATCATTTATGGAGGGGGGAAATTAAGCTTTTGGCTTAATGAGGCCGCGCCGCAGAGAAGGCGACAGGATCGCGTACTAATCGAAAAGGAATGCGTCGGCGACGGCTTGCAGGGGGCAGTGGAGAAACCAGTGCGGGGCCGAATGTACCACCTGAATTTCGGAGCGTCTAGCCCTGTTTTACGAAAAAGCCCCGAGATTTTCGGGGCTTTTTTGGCGACGCTTAGATGTTGGCGTCGAGGAAAGCTTGCAGCTGGGACTTCGACAGCGCGCCCACTTTAGTGGCTTCGACGTTGCCGTTCTTGAACAGCATCAACGTTGGGATACCACGCACGCCGTGCTTGGCCGGGGTTTCCTGGTTGTCGTCGATGTTCAGCTTGGCAATGGTCAGCTTGCCTTCGTAAGTGGTTGCAATGTCGTCCAGGACCGGAGCGATCATTTTGCAAGGGCCGCACCATTCAGCCCAGTAGTCAACCAGCACCGGGCCGGCAGCCTTGAGTACTTCGGCCTCAAAGGTCGCGTCGGTGACGTGCTTGATAAGATCGTTGCTCATGGATGTCTCCGGATTGTAAGCAAAAAAAACGTTGCCCATCATAGCCGCCCTTCCCCCGTTCAGGAAGCCGCCTCTGATTGAGTGTTGCTATGGCCGCGCATGACTTTGAATATCGCCCGCTCACGGCGAGACAGGTGTGACGAAGGCAATGCCCGTGCGCATCGCCGCATTACGTACATGTTCCTGCATGGTTTTCTGCGCTGCCGCACTGGTGCGCCGGGCCAGGGCGCGCAGGATCTTGCGATGTTCCTGCCAGGTTTCCATGGCGCGTTCCGGCCGGATGAACGGTAGTTTCTGGCTTTCCAGGAAGACCTCGGCGCTGGCGCTCAGGATACTCACCATCGCCTGGTTGCCGCTGGCCAGCAGGATGCGCCGATGGAACTCGAAGTCCAGCCGGGCGGCGCTTTCAAAGTCACCGGCCTTAAGCACCTTGCGCATTGCTTCGACATTGTCCTGGAGGCTGTCGAGTTCATCGGTGGTCAAGGTGACCGCCGCCAAACCGGCTGCGAACCCTTCAAGGGCGTAACGCAGCTGGAAGATATCCAGCGGCGTGGCCTGCGCCGCAAACGGCCAGGCGAGTTCGGACGGCGGCTGCGGTACCTGCACGAACACGCCCTTGCCCGGCTGCACGCTGACCACACCCAGGGCGCTCAAGGACGATAACGCTTCCCGCAACGACGCCCGACTGACGCCCAGGCGCAGCGCCAGATCACGTTGAGAAGGTAATGCATCGCCCGGCCCGAAGCCCTGCTCCTTGATCAGTTTGCGGATGGCCTGCAGGGCCGCCTCCGGTACGGCTTGAGCGATGGAATTCATGGAAAACTCAAGGTTGCAGTCGATTGAGTGACTAGTTGTAAAGCTATTCATGTCTGCCGGCAAGCCACGCCCCAAAGGGGCTCGCGCGCTTTTCACGGCGCTCGAAAAGGGTGCGAAAAGCTCAACGACTGTTCAGACCAGTAAGACCATCTCATCTCAACGACTGCGTGCCTTACAGCCTCTTCCAAGAGGGCTGGCATGGGCTGTGCACTGAGCAAATTCAGAAAATTCCTTCGCCCTTCTCGGAGAGTTGCCATGACCAAGCGCTACAGCGCCCTGCTCACTGCCCTGTTTGCCAGCCTGATGCTGAGCCAGGCACCCGCCCAGGCCAACGGTCTGGACGATATCGTCGCCCGTGGCACCCTCAAGGTTGCTGTGCCGCAGGACTTCCCGCCATTCGGTTCGGTAGGCCCCGACATGAAACCCCGCGGCCTGGACATCGACACCGCCAAGCTGTTGGCCGACCAACTCAAGGTCAAGCTGGAGTTGACCCCGGTCAACAGCACCAACCGCATCCCGTTCCTCACCACCGGCAAGGTGGACCTGGTGATCTCCAGCCTGGGCAAGAACCCCGAGCGCGAAAAAGTCATCGACTTCTCCAGGGCCTACGCACCTTTCTACCTCGCCGTATTCGGCCCGCCTGACGCCGCCGTCAGCAGCACCGACGACCTCAAGGGCAAGACTATCAGCGTGACCCGTGGCGCCATCGAGGACATCGAGCTGACGGCTGTCGCGCCCAAGGAGGCGACCATCAAGCGCTTTGAAGACAACAACTCGACCATCGCCGCCTATCTGGCCGGCCAGGTCGACCTGATCGCCAGCGGCAACGTGGTGATGGTGGCGATCAGTGAGCGCAATCCCAAGCGCGTACCGGCGCTGAAAGTGAAGCTCAAGGACTCGCCGGTGTACGTCGGCGTGAACAAGAACGAGCCGGCGTTGCTGGAGAAGGTCAACCAGATCCTGGTCGCGGCCAAGGCCGACGGCAGCCTTGAAAAGAACGCGCTGCAATGGCTCAAAGAGCCCTTGCCTGCCGACCTCTAAGCCGGAGTTGATCCATGGCGTATCAATTTGACTTTGTGCCGGTGCTGGCCAACACCGACCTGCTGTTGCGCGGCGCGCTGTTCACCCTTGAGCTGACGGCCATCGGCGCCATCCTCGGCGTGGCCCTGGGCACGCTCGGCGCCGTCGTGCGGGCGTGGAAGATCCAGCCGTTCGCCTGGTTTTTCGGGGTGTATGTCGAGTTGATCCGCAACACGCCGTTCCTGGTGCAGCTGTTCTTCATTTTTTTCGGCCTGCCCTCCCTGGGGTTGAAGATCACGGAGTGGCAAGCCGCAGTGCTGGCGATGGTGATCAACCTGGGCGCCTATTCCACCGAGATCATCCGTGCCGGCATCCAGGCCGTCCCGAAGGGGCAGCTGGAAGCCGCCGCCGCACTGGCGATGACGCGTTTCGAAGCGTTCCGTCATGTGGTGCTGCTGCCGGCACTGGGCAAGGTGTGGCCGGCCCTGAGCAGCCAGATCATCATCGTGATGCTCGGCTCGGCGGTGTGTTCGCAGATTGCCACCGAAGAGCTGAGCTTTGCCGCCAACTTCATTCAATCGCGCAATTTCCGCGCCTTTGAAACCTATGCCCTGACCACCCTGGTGTACCTGTGCATGGCGTTGATGATTCGCCAGTTGCTGAACTGGATCGGCCGCCGCTATGTGATGAGGAACAGTCGATGAGTGATTTTTCCTTCTGGGACATCGTGCGCAACCTGCTCACCGGCCTGCAATGGACGCTGTTGCTGTCGCTGGTGGCGTTCATCGGCGGGGGCCTGATCGGGTTGCTGGTGATGACCCTGCGCATCAGCAAAAAGGCATTCGCGCGCAATGTTGCGCGCACCTATATCGAGCTGTTCCAGGGCACGCCGCTGCTGATGCAGCTGTTTCTGGTGTTCTTCGGCGTTGCCCTGCTCGGTGTGGATATCTCGCCGTGGCTGGCGGCAGCCATTGCCCTGACCCTGTTTACCAGCGCCTACCTCGCCGAGATCTGGCGCGGCTGCGTTGACTCCATTGCCCATGGGCAGTGGGAGGCGTCGGCCAGCCTGGCGCTCAACCCTCTTGAACAACTGCGCTACGTGATCCTGCCCCAGGCCCTGCGTATTGCCGTGGCGCCGACCGTAGGGTTTTCGGTGCAGGTGGTCAAAGGCACCGCCGTGACCTCGATCATCGGCTTTACCGAGCTGACCAAGACCGGCGGCATGCTCGCCAACGCCACCTTCGAACCTTTCATGGTCTACGGCCTCGTGGCCCTCGGTTACTTCCTGCTCTGCTACCCCTTGTCCCTCAGTGCGCGCTATCTGGAAAGGAGACTGCATGCCTCTGCTTAGAATTTCTGCCCTGCATAAATATTACGGCGATCACCACGTGCTCAAGGGCATTGACCTGACCGTTGAAGAAGGCCAGGTGGTGGCGATCATCGGCCGCAGTGGCTCGGGTAAATCCACCCTGCTGCGTACCCTCAATGGCCTGGAGTCGATCAACGACGGCGTGATCGAAGTCGATGGCGAATACCTCGACGCCGCCCGCGCCGACCTGCGCAGCCTGCGACAGAAGGTCGGCATGGTGTTTCAACAATTCAACCTGTTTCCACATTTGACCGTGGGCGAAAACGTCATGCTCGCGCCACAGGTGGTGCAGAAAGTGCCCAAGGCCAAGGCAGCGCAGCTGGCCAAGCAGATGCTGGAACGCGTGGGTCTGGGGGAGAAGTTCGATGCCTTCCCCGACCGCCTGTCTGGCGGCCAGCAGCAACGTGTAGCAATTGCCCGCGCGCTGGCCATGTCGCCCAAGGTGCTGTTGTGCGACGAAATCACCTCGGCCCTGGACCCGGAACTGGTCAATGAAGTGCTCAGTGTGGTGCGCCAACTGGCCAAAGACGGCATGACGCTGATCATGGTGACCCACGAAATGCGCTTCGCCCGCGAAGTCGGTGACAAGCTGGTGTTCATGCACCAGGGCAAGGTGCATGAAGTGGGCGACCCCAAGGTCGTGTTTGCCAACCCGCAAACGCCCGAGCTCGCCAACTTCATCGGCTCCGTGGAACAGCCGGGCTGACCAGTTCAAAACTACCCTGCCCTTCCAACAGCGTCTGGCTGCGTACTTGCAAGGCGTCGGCGGGCAGGTCGGTGTCGATGTCGACCTGAGCCGTCAAGCGCTGGCCTGTCACCAGTCCCCCTGCGGCACGGGCCACCAGGACCTGTCCGGGCAATAACTGCCCGCCCGCGCCGCCATCAGGCTGGCTCATCATCGCCCATTCGACGGGACGCCCATCCACCTGTGCATGCTTGAGGCTCAACCGCAGTCGGCCCTGCTGGCCGAAGCGGAACGTTTGCCCATTGGCGGCACCGATAAACCGCAACGCCATTGCCGATGGCTCGACACACAACACGTTGAGCTGCAGCGATCGCGTACCGAGCGTGACCGTAGCGCTTTCGGCCAGCGCCTCCCTGCGAATGACACCGTAGTCGATACGCGGTTGGCTCAACGACAACCGGCAGTTTTCGGCCCGTGCCTCCTGAGTCAGCAACACCGTACAGAACAGCGCAGCGCCGATGCTTGCGAGCTTACCGACCATGGCACACCGCCGCAGTGGTTTCGAAGAACTTGTCATTGTCAGGCTGGCCTCCAGGTGAAATGTTCAGCAGGCAACTGGCAGAGTCCGGCAGTAAAACCTTCAGGTCCAGCAAGTCGTTCACGTCATTGAGAAAGATCGTGCCCTCGCCCACCACGCTGGTTAGAAAACGATCGCCCTTGCCGAACACCGCAGCCCCCTGAGGCAATGGTCGACCCTGATCATCCGTGGCGTTGACCAGCATACGGCGCACTTTCACCACATCGAATGCCACTGTGTTGACGGAACCGCGACCTGCGGCGAGTACCCGGGTGCCGTTCTTCAAATCAACGCGCTTTGGCAAGGACTGGGTTTGCACTTCGATGTGGCTGTTGGAGTAGGCAGGCAAACCTGGAAGCACGGCCTGGCCGGTGAAATCGGTCCATACAGGGCCTTGCGGGGTGTCGATTTTGGCAGCACCAATGTCGCCTACCGACGCAATACCGAAGGTGTCCTGCACCGTGTAAGGCGAGAAGGTGATCCCACCTCCGTGAGCGACCACACCTCCTTGCAATTGCCCGTTATAACTGGTGCCCAATGAGTCGCGACTGGCACCCAGACCGACTCGGGTATAACGCGGCGTGAGATCTACCTGGCCGCGCACCGATTGCTCCCTCGCACTGAGGTCGCGCTCGACGCCCACCTCGTAATTCACATACTCGTTGACCCGCTCATTGAGCGCCGTACCGGCACGGGATTGCCCCCCACGGCGGCTGACATAGCTGCTCACGCGACGATCAACGCCCAAGGGCACGCTGACCTGCAACCGCAAGGACAAGTCATCCTCGCGCACGGTGTCGCGCCGGCTACGATCCCGCGCAGCGTCACGGCGGGACTGGGTGCTGCCGACCTGGGAGTCGGCAATCAACGCAACATCGGCGTAACGGAACGACTTGTTCCATGACGCGAATACATGTTCGCTCGATTGTCCGTCAAATTGAGCGTTGTGGTTATAGTTCAGGGAGAACGCCCCCAGGGTGGGGTCGACCCATGTCACGCCCGCCGTGTATTGATTCTTGAAGCGCGATTCCAGCACATCGCCCTCGAGGGGCTGGCCGACCTCGACCACCTCGCGATAGCCCCGGGTCTGGCTGGTGGCGCTGAGATTGAGATCGATGCCAGCGGAGACCGGGCTGCTCACGGATACGCTACTGCGTGAACCGGACACCGCATTACGGCTGTCGCGGGACAGCTTATGGCGCGCGCCCACCGAGACCCGCTGGAAAAACACACTGCTCAACGTGCCACCTGCCGACCAGTACTCGTCGCTGCTCAACAAGCCGAAACCGGCGGATGAGTCACGCCCCAACGCCCAGGTCCCGCTGCCCATTGCGACAATGGGCGAAGGGCCCTCACCCTGCGTTTCTTCACGTACCTTGCCCAGGGAAAAATAATAACCAGGCGCCGCCGGCACGGCGCCGGCGAACGAAGCCGCCGGCACCACGAAGCTGCGTCGGGCTCCGCGCACGTCGATCACACTGACCTCAAGGTCGCTCGTGCCATTGAGCAACGGCAAACCGGTCAGTCGGAAAGGCCCCTCGGGCACCAGCGTACTGTGGATCAACACACCGGACTGCCGCACCTCGATGCGCGACTGGCTCTGGGCCAAACCCTCCACCACGGCATTATTGCTGCCTGCCGGCACGCGCGACTGCCCGTCGGGGGAAAACTGCACACCCGACAGTTGGATGCCGCCAAACAATGGGTTGTTGCTGGAAAGCTGGCCAGCCTGGAACGTCGACTGCAATGCGGCGATGTCCCGCTGCGCATAGGCATACAGGTGCTCATTGTGCGCCACGCCATTATCGGAGACATAGAGTTGACGACTGCGAACAATCCAATCACCCAGGTTGAAGCCCGCTTCGGTGTAGGCCGATACGAACCGGTTGTTCCCGCCGCGCGAATGGCTGTCGAAACCTTGCACGTCATAGTTGAACAGCGCCGCCGCCCCGCCCCGGGCAAAATCGCCGGCTTCCCACTGCGGTCCGCGCAATGATGAAGTGGGCACCACCAGAGACACCTCGTCGTTGCCCGGGCGCAACCGCACCATGGTGGTAGGGAAGGCTCCCAGGAAGTCATGGCACGTCTGGTCGGCGGTGGCGCCCTTGCGCACGACCCCATCAGGCTTTACCAACCCGGCTTTTTCCAGCAACGCCGGGGTAAAGCACAACTGCCCATTGGCATCGAACTGTGCGTCCACCAACCCGAGCGGGTTGCCATTGACTTGCAATCCCACCACCTGGGTGCCCTCGCGAAAGCGCGCCGCCGTGCGAAAGTAGTCCGAGACTTTCGGGTCAATACCGTGCGTGGTCAATGCCGCCAGGTCAAAGCCCTCGCCCAACTCCAACGCCGGGACAACGCCAGGCAAACTCCAGAGTGTCGCGACCCCCACGAGCAGGGTGGGTCGGCGGGCCCGTAAAGATGTTCCAGTTCGGTGATTCGACAGGTTGGTCATGGGTTGATCAACCCCCATCGGCAGTGATCGGGGCCCGGTAGTTTTCTACCGAAAAGCCGTAGATCGTGGCCGGCTGAATCTCAATGCCGGTGAGTCCCTGCAGGGGGCCTTCAACCTTCACCGCCAGCGCTTCGCCCGGCAGGATGTAGGTGCGTGGCAACGTAGCCAGGGTTCCCTGTGGCAATAACCGGACCTGTGGTGCCATGCGCACCACATAAGCGCTGTCGTTGTGAACCGACAAGCGTTGCCCTGTGCTCCGCCACTTCAACAGTTCCCAGGGCGTGTGATGAACGGGCAGACCCTGGGGATGCAGGATCAGCGGCAAGTTCTGCCGCAGGGTGATACCAATGGTCGCACCGCCCGCAGCACGCGCCTGGGGGATGCCTTCAAAAGTTACGCGCTTTAACCGCTGAGTCTTCAACGGTGCCTTCAAAGTGCTGATAAAACGGACCAGTTGCGTCTCTCCCGCTTCCACCCGCGCAATAGGCGGCGTTACGATCAAAAGCGGTTCCATATCTTCAGGCACATTTTCTATTACCGAATGCAGTAATGCTGGCGCCGCGTCGGTATTCTTGATGTTTATAGTCGCTTCACCCTGCTCTTCGTTCAGCACAATGACCGTGGTTTCGGGCAACATGCCATCTGCCACCGCAACACCGACAACACAGAGCATCAACATTGCAAATAATAAGCGCATATTTTTTAATACTGGACGACTGGACACACTGTGCTCCCCACAACCTTAAAGTTGACTGCTGATCGCCGGCCGCGCATAAAAAACAGTCGATCAGAAACATCAAGCCTCTTGATCGACTGTCGTTATGTCGCTTAGATGTAACTCAGTTCAAGTGTTGCGCGCCCATCCAGAGTAACGTCGCGGCTCAGGTCCAGGTCCTGGCCTTTATTGATAACCGCTCGCACCGTGATCGTCCCGGTCAACTGGGAGATCGCGGCAGGCGTGGGCGATGAACCACTGCGCCAGGAATATTGACTAGGCGACTGTGCAACCTTGCCATCGCTGTTTTGCCAGGCGCCACTGCTGACACGCATGATCGGAGACAGCGTTGCGCTCGGCGAGCGCAGGTCCTTGAGGGTCACGGCAAAACCACCGGTCTTGCGACCGGCCACGGTGCCCAACCCAAAGTTCTGCGCCTCGGTGTAACCTCCTCCGAGTGCCGCGAGTATGCCCGTTACCTTGCTGCCGGCTTGCAGGTCGACAAACTTGAGCCCGAACTGCGCCGGCGTATTGCCACAGCTGACGGTGATAGGCGTGGTTTTTTCGCCAAGCGCGTTGAACGCCGTCTGGGACAGTTGACCGGAGGGAATATCGCCGTAGTTGATAATGCCGCCGCCGCTCATGCTGAGGTTGCAGGCAGCGGGCTTGATGACGCCCCTGACGATCAGTTCGGCGCTGGTGGCAGCATGGGCACCGATGTTTGCCGCCATGCAGGCGAGACCCAGGGTCAATCCAACAATTTTCTTCATATTCGACCTGTCACTTAAAGTTATCAGGTGCTTTCTGTTGTCGTCTTGGCGGCTCCATCGCCAAACACCTTATCTTCCCGGACATGCACAACGACACATAGATAACACCAAGGCACAATTGCCGGATAACAGTGTGTCGCTTTGGCGCCGCATTAAAGAATCGGATAAAACTACGACCACTGTAAGAACAGTAAAAATTTCAGGCTACCTAATAACAACTTCAAGGTAGGCCAAGACAAATTAATAGCTGGAATAACCAAACGCACTTTGTAGGAATAATCAAAATCCGGCATTACTACAACCAGAGTTAAAAACCCCTACAAAACTAAGTCACTACTCAGCAGCTATCATGGGATATCACCCTACATATCTCACAAGATATCCCCGCAGACAGCTTCAGAAAAATTACCGAAGCACAACGCGTTGGCTCCAGCGGTCGATCGTGGCACGATGGTTGGGTTATCGACCGAGATCCCCAAACCATGCCGCAATCCCAAGCCAAGAATCTGTCCCTGATCGCAGCCATCGACCTGGGCTCCAACAGCTTTCACATGGTCGTGGCCAAGGCCCAGAACGGTGAAATCCGCATCCTTGAGCGGCTCGGCGAGAAAGTGCAACTGGCTGCCGGGATCAACGACGAACGTCAGCTCAATGAAGAATCCATGCAGCGTGGGCTCGACTGCCTCAAGCGCTTTGCGCAACTGATCAACGGCATGCCCCCTGGCGCTGTACGAATAGTGGGCACCAACGCCTTGCGCGAAGCCCGCAACCGCAATGAATTCATCCATCGCGCCGAGGAAATCCTCGGGCACCCGGTAGAGGTTATTTCCGGCCGCGAAGAAGCGCGCCTGATTTACCTCGGGGTTTCCCATACGCTGGCCGACACCCCGGGCAAACGCCTGGTCGCGGACATTGGCGGCGGCAGCACCGAATTCATCATCGGCCAGCGTTTCGAACCCCTGCTGCGCGAAAGCCTGCAGATGGGCTGCGTCAGCTACACGCAGCGTTATTTCAAGGACGGCAAGATCACCCCGGCGCGCTATGCCCAGGCCTACACGGCGGCGCGTCTGGAGATCATGAGTATCGAACACGCCCTGCACCGCCTGAGCTGGGATGAAGCCATCGGCTCCTCCGGCACCATCCGTGCCATCGGCCTGGCGCTCAAGGCCGGCGGCCATGGCACTGGCGAGGTGAATGCCGAAGGCCTGGCGTGGCTCAAGCGCAAGCTGTTCAAGCTGGGGGATGCCGAGAAGATCGACTTCGACGGCATCAAGCCTGACCGCCGCACCATCTTCCCGGCGGGCCTGGCGATTCTTGAAGCCATCTTCGACGCCCTCGAACTGCAACGCATGGACCACTGTGACGGCGCCCTGCGCGAAGGTGTGCTCTATGACCTGCTCGGTCGCCATCATCATGAAGACGTGCGTGAGCGCACCCTCAGTTCGCTGATGGAGCGCTACCACGTCGACCTGGAGCAAGCGGCGCGCGTCGAGCGCAAAGCCCTGCATGCCTTCGACCAGGTGGCCGACGACTGGGACCTGCAAAACGGTGTATGGCGCGAACTGCTGGGCTGGGCCGCCAAGGTGCACGAAGTGGGCCTGGACATCGCCCACTACCACTATCACAAGCACGGCGCCTACCTGATCGAGCACTCGGACCTGGCCGGATTCTCACGGGAAGATCAGCAGATGCTCGCGCTGCTGGTGCGCGGTCACCGCCGCAATATTCCCAAGGACAAGTTTGCCGAGTTCGGCATGGACGGCATCAAGCTGATTCGGCTGTGCGCGCTGTTGCGCTTTGCAATCCTGTTCCACCACATCCGCGGCACCCAGGAAATGCCCCAGGTGAAACTGCGCGCCGACGGCGACAGCCTGGAAGTGATGTTCCCCAAAGGCTGGCTGGACGAAAACCAGCTGACCCAGGCGGACTTCGCCCAGGAAGCGGAGTGGCTGACGCGGGTTGGGTTCAGCCTGAACTTGCGCTAACCAAATGTGGGAGGGGGCTTGCCCCCGATGGCAGTGGGTCAGTTTACAAATAAGTGACTGACCCACCGCTATCGGGGGCAAGTCGAATCGTCGCACCGCCCCTCCCACATTTTTCACACCGCGCTGGGCTCTAGTTCACCGTCAGGATCGGGCTGCCCAGCTTCTCCAGCAGCGTCGCCTGTGCACTGCGCGCGTTCTGGTTGCCGGTCGGCGTGTTGCGTACATACCGCCCGTCCGACTGCAAACTCCAGCTATGGGTGTTGTCGGTCAGGTAGCTTTCCAGCTCCTTCTTGACGCGCATGATCAGCTTTTTGCCTTCCACCGGGAAACAGGTCTCCACACGCTTGTCGAGGTTGCGCTCCATCCAGTCGGCGCTGGAGAGGAACATCTGCTCTTCGCCGCCGTTCAGGAAGTAGAACACCCGCGTGTGCTCCAGGAAGCGGCCGATGATCGAGCGCACATGGATGTTATGCGAGACGCCGACAATGCCCGGGCGCAGGCAGCACATGCCACGTACCACCAGGTCGATACGCACGCCCGACTGGCTGGCCTTGTACAGCGCGCGGATGATCTTCGGATCGGTCAGCGAGTTGAATTTGGCGATGATGTGCGCCGGCTTGCCGTCGAGGGCAAACTGGGTCTCGCGGGCAATCATGTCGAGCATGCCCTTCTTCAGGGTAAACGGCGCGTGCAGCAGCTTCTTCATGCGCAAGGTCTTGCCCATGCCGATGAGCTGGCTGAACAGCTTGCCGACGTCTTCGCACAAGGCGTCGTCGGAGGTCAGCAGGCTGTAGTCGGTGTAGAGCTTGGCGTTGCCGGCGTGGTAGTTGCCGGTGCCCAAGTGAGCGTAACGCACGATCTCACCGGCTTCGCGGCGCAGGATCAGCATCATCTTGGCGTGGGTCTTGAAGCCGACCACGCCGTAGATCACCACCGCACCGGCCGCTTGCAGACGGCTGGCCAGTTGCAGGTTGGACTCCTCATCAAAGCGCGCCCGCAGCTCGATCACTGCGGTGACTTCCTTGCCGTTACGCGCAGCATCCACCAGCGCATCGACGATTTCCGAGTTGGCGCCTGAGCGGTACAGCGTCTGGCGCACGGCCAGCACGTGAGGGTCCTTGGCGGCCTGGCGCAACAGGTCGACCACCGGCGTGAACGATTCGAAGGGGTGCAGCAGCAGGATGTCCTGCTTGCTCACCACGCTGAAGATGTTCTCGCTGTTCTGCAGCAGTTTCGGGATTTGCGGCGTAAACGGCTTGTATTGCAGCTCCGGATGGCTGTCCAGGCCGGTGATGCTGAACAGGCGCGTCAGGTTGACCGGGCCATTGACCTGATACAACTCGGATTCGGCCAGGTTGAACTGCTTGAGCAGGTAGTCCGACAGGTGTTTGGGGCAGGTGTCGGCCACTTCCAGGCGCACCGCATCGCCGTAGCGCCGCGAAAACAGCTCGCCGCGCAGGGCACGCGCCAGGTCTTCGACGTCTTCGGAGTCCAGCGCCAGGTCGGCGTTACGGGTCAGGCGGAACTGGTAGCAGCCCTTGACCTTCATGCCCTGGAACAGGTCATCGGCGTGCGCATGGATCATCGACGACAGGAATACATAGTTATCCCCAGCGCCCCCCACTTCTTCGGGTACCTTGATGATGCGTGGCAACAGACGCGGCGCCGGGATGATCGCCAGGCCCGAGTCGCGGCCGAAGGCGTCGATGCCTTCCAGCTCGACGATAAAGTTGAGGCTCTTGTTCACCAGCAACGGGAATGGGTGCGTCGGGTCGAGGCCGATCGGGGTGATGATCGGTGAGATCTCGTCACGGAAGTAACGGCGCACCCAGGTCTTGATCTTGGTGGTCCAGTGACGGCGACGGATGAAGCGAACCTGATGTTTTTCCAGTTCCGGCAGCAGGATGTCGTTGAGGATCGCGTATTGGCGGTCCACATGGCCGTGCACCAGCTCACTGATGCGCGCCAGGGCCTGGTGCGGTTGCAGGCCGTCGGCCCCGGCTTGCTCACGCGCGAAGGTAATCTGCTTCTTGAGGCCGGCGACCCGGATTTCGAAGAATTCGTCCAGGTTGCTCGAGAAAATCAGCAGGAATTTGAGCCGTTCCAGCAACGGATAGGACTCATCCAGCGCCTGTTCCAGCACGCGGATGTTGAATTGCAGTTGTGACAGCTCGCGGTGGATGTACAGGCTGCTGTCATCCAGGTTGGTGACCACGGCAACCGGCGCCGGCGCCGGCGCTTCGGCAACCACCGCAGGCGGGGCCGGCTCCAGCTCCGGCGGGGTCTCGGCGACTTGTTCAACCACCGGATGAGCGTCTTTTACGGCAACTTCTGTAAGTCCTTCGGTATTCATGAGTGTTCCTGTGAGGGCTATTGTTGCTCTCTAAGCAATTGGGCAGCGCGGGCGGCGAAGTAGGTCAGAATGCCATCAGCGCCGGCACGTTTAAAGGCTGTCAGGGATTCGAGGATCACCCCTTCACTCAACCAACCATTCTGGATTGCGGCCATGTGCATGGCGTATTCACCGCTGACCTGATAGACAAAGGTCGGCACTTTGAATTCCTCTTTGACCCGGCAAAGGATGTCCAGGTAAGGCATCCCTGGCTTGACCATGACCATATCGGCGCCTTCGGCCAGGTCGGCCGCCACTTCGTGCAGGGCCTCATGGCTGTTGGCCGGGTCCATCTGGTACGAAGCCTTGTCGGCCTTGCCCAGGTTCAGGGCCGAGCCCACTGCCTCGCGGAAGGGGCCGTAATAGGCGCTGGCATACTTGGCCGAGTAGGCCATGATCCGCACGTTGACATGTCCGGCCAGCTCAAGCGCTTCGCGAATCGCCTGGATGCGACCGTCCATCATGTCCGACGGCGCCACCACCTGGGCACCGGCCGCCGCGTGAGACAAGGCCTGCTTGACCAGCGCATCGACGGTGATGTCGTTCTCGACGTAGCCTGACGGATCGAGGATGCCATCCTGCCCATGGGTGGTGAATGGATCGAGGGCTACGTCGGTGATCACCCCAAGCTGCGGGAAACGCTCGCGCAGGGCGCGGGTGGCGCGCTGGGCGATGCCCTGCGGATTCCAGGCTTCGGCCGCGTCAAGTGACTTGAGCTCTGCGGGCGTTACCGGGAACAGCGCCAGCGCCGGAATGCCCAGCGCCACCCAATGCGCGGCTTCTTCAAGCAGCAGATCGATGCTCAAGCGCTCCACCCCTGGCATCGAAGCCACCGCTTCCCGGCGATTTTCGCCGTCCAGCACGAATACCGGCAGGATCAGATCATTCGTCGTCAGTACATTTTCACGTACCAGACGGCGCGAAAAATCATCACGACGGTTACGACGCAGACGCGTGGCGGGGAACAGCCGATTGGCGGGGGTAAAGCTCACGACAGACTCCTGAGCCCGCGTTTACGGGCGAGCGGTGCAGTTATAAGCGGCCATTATGACGAACGAATGACAGTTGTGCTTATCGATGCGACCTGTAGTCACATTCTGCACTGACATAGGAATTGTTCACTTCGTGACACATCTCGATACTTTCATGAATCTTCGTGAAGGCGTAGGCTGCGCGTTCATTTCGCCAGCACCCTAGACCATGCTTCAACAATTTCTGCATGACTTCGGCTACTTTGCCCTCTTCCTCGGCACGTTCTTCGAAGGCGAGACCATCCTCGTACTCGCAGGCTTCCTGGCGTTTCGTGGATACATGGATATCAACCTGGTAGTGGTCGTTGCCTTCTTCGGCAGCTACGCCGGCGACCAGCTTTGGTACTACATGGGGCGCAAGCACGGCCGCAAGTTGCTGGCGCGCAAACCGCGCTGGCAATTGATGGGCGACAAGGCGCTGGAGCATATCCGCAAGCATCCGGATATCTGGGTACTGAGCTTTCGCTTCGTCTACGGTTTGCGCACGGTCATGCCCGTGGCGATTGGCCTGTCCGGCTACCCGCCCCTGCGCTATCTGATCCTTAACGGTATTGGTGCAGCGATATGGGCGGCAGCGCTGGGGGCTGCGGCCTACCACTTCGGCGCAGTGCTCGAAGGCATGCTCGGCAGCGTCAAGAAATACGAGCTGTGGGTGCTGGGCGCCTTGCTGGTGCTGGGTTTTGGCCTGTGGCTGCGACGCCGCTTCAAGAATGCCCGCATCGCCCGCGAGGCATGCGCCGAGGCCAAGGCTCGGCGCGCTGCCGAACCCGCGCCGGTCGAAACGCCTAAGACGCCAGACGCGTAAGCCGGCCCCTGCAGCAGTAGAGGCCGATCACGCTGAGCACGCTGTAGCTCGCCAGGCCCAGCCAGCCCAGGTTGCCGGCGGGCCACAGGCCGACCCACGGGGCCAGCCCTGCCAAGGGCACATTCAGCCCCAGGCGCACCCACTCGGCCTTCAGCGACCACGGGCGATTCTCCAACGCGACCCCCAACGTGAACAGCCCCAACGCCATCGCTCCCCAGCCCAGGACCAGCGCCTCCGTGGGCAGACCTTCGCCGATATTCATCAGATAGCTGCCAAACCCCACGTAAACTGCGAATTGCAACGCGACATAAACCTGTTGGCGTCTGTCCAGCGGCACCTCGAATTTGCGGAACCGGGCCAGGTCCGGCTTGGCCAGCGGATACTTGGCTTTGACGTCTGCGGGGCGCCAGCCGGTGCGCATAAACCAGATGCGCAACTTGTCCCAGTGGCTTTCAGTACGGCGGGCATCGTTCCACAGCTGCGCATAAAACTGCAGGTTTGCCCACAGCGGGTTCCAGCTGGCCAGGGGCGTGGTTACACCGAAGATCACCGGCTCGTTGTCATCTTCCTCCTGGAACGTGCCGAACAGCCGATCCCAAAAAATGAACACCCCGCCATAGTTGCGATCCATGTAGAGAGCGTTCTGTGCGTGGTGGGCCCGATGATTGGACGGGGTGACGAAGAACCATTCGAACCAGCCGAGCTTGGGAACGTGACGTGTATGGACCCAGAATTGATACAGCAGGTTGAGCGAAGCCACGCTGATAAACACCACCAACGGCACACCGAGCACGGCCAGGGGCAGGTAGAAGATCCAGCTCAGCAAGAAGCCGGTGCTGGTCTGACGCAGCGCGGTGGTGAGGTTGTAGTCCTCACTCTGGTGGTGCACGGAGTGCGCAGCCCAGAGGATATTGCGCTCATGGCCCATGCGATGCAGCCAGTAATAGCAGAAGTCGTAGAACACGAATGCGAACACCCAGGTCCAGGCACTCCGGGCCGACAGCTCGATCAGCGCCAGGTGCTTGAGGGCGAACGCGTAAGTCAAAAGGCCCACACCTTTGGTCAGCAATCCGGTTGTGGTGGACAGCACCCCGGTGCTGAGGCTGTTGATGGCATCCGCCACTCGATAGTTGCGCGCACCGCGCCAGCGGTCGGCCAGCAGCTCAACCACGATCAACGCAATGAAAAACGGTACCGCGTAAGGCACGAAGTCCATGGGCTAGTCCGGTCTTTTTTTGTTACAGCAAGATTAGGTGCAGTGGCGTGAGTTCCCATTGGCAACAGGTTACAAATTAGTAGACATTTAACGCCATGAATCAGGAGAAATGCCCATGAGCAAAAAGATTGCAGTGATCCTTTCCGGCTGTGGCGTATACGACGGTGCAGAGATCCAGGAAAGCGTGATCACCCTGCTGCGCCTGGACCAGCGCGGCGCTCACGTTGAATGTTTTGCGCCGGATATTGCGCAGTTGCATGTGATCAACCACCTCACCGGCGAAGAAATGCCCGAATCGCGTAATGTATTGGTGGAGTCAGCGCGCATCGCCCGAGGCGCGGTCAAGGATATCCGTGAGGCCAACGCTGCTGACTTCGATGCGCTGATCGTGCCGGGTGGGTTCGGCGCGGCGAAGAACCTGTCGGATTTTGCCGTGCAAGGCGCCGGCTGCAGCGTCAACCCGCAAGTCCTGGAATTGGCCGAAGCCTTTGCCGAAGCCGGCAAGCCTGTGGGGCTGATCTGCATCTCCCCTGCCCTGGCCGCGAAAATCTACGGCCCCGGCGTGACCTGCACCATCGGCAACGATGCCGACACCGCAGCCGCCCTGGACAAAATGGGCGCCACCCATCAGGAATGCACAGTGGAAGATATTGTCGAGGACACCGCGCGCAAGTTGGTGAGTACGCCGGCCTATATGCTGGGCAAGAACATCAGTGAAGTCGCGTCGGGCATCAACAAGCTGGTAGACCGGGTGCTGGAACTGACCCACGAAAACGACTGACGCCCTCTTCCTGTAGGAGCGAGCTTGCTCGCGAAGAATCTAAGAGCGCCGCGTCCATCCAGAATGCCCGCGTTATCGTTGACGTTCTTCGCGAGCGAGCTCGCTCCTACAAAGGCTTCATTAAACGGGTAAGCAGGCGGTCAAGCGCATTGGCAAACGCTTGCTTGTCTTTTTCACCATGGGGCGGCGGCCCGCCGCCCATCTGGCCTTGCTCACGCAGATCGGTGAACAGGTTACGCACCGCCAGGCGCTCGCTCATGTTCGCCGGGCTGAACTCCTTGCCCCGTGGGTCAAGGGCCGTGACGCCCTTTTTCACCAGCCGGTCAGCCAACGGCACGTCGCTGCAGATCACCAGTTCGCCAGGCACAGCGTGTTCAACGAGATAATCATCGGCCGCGTCAGGGCCGCTGGGCACCACGATCAACTTCACGCAGGAAAAGCCAGGTTTGATCTGACTCTGCCCCGCCACCAGCACCACCTCGAATTGACGCTTGAGGGCGAATTTCACCACCTGATCCTTGGCCGCCCGTGGGCAAGCGTCCGCGTCGATCCAGACCCGCATGCCTACGCCGCCGCCCTTTGCTTCTCGGCCAGGCGACTGCGGCCATACAGCACCACGATCGCCAGTATCGCCACGGCCTGCGCACTCAACGAATACGCATCGGCGTGAATGCCCAGCCAGTCAAAGTCAAAAAACGCCACCGGCCGAGTACCGAAGATGCCTGCCTCTTGCAGCGCCTTGACGCCATGCCCGGCGAATACCACCGACAGTGCGCACAACAGCGCGGCGTTGATGCCAAAGAACAGTGCCAGCGGCAGCTTCGCCGAACCGCGCAGAATCACCCAGGCCAGGCCCACCAGCAGCACCAGGGCGGTGGCGCCACCCGCCAGCACCGCTTCGTGCCCGGCCGGGCCGGCTTGCAGCCACAGGGTTTCGTAGAACAGGATCACTTCGAACAGTTCGCGGTACACCGAGAAGAATGCCAGCAGCGCAAAGCCAAAGCGCCCACCGCCGCCCACCAGGCTGCTCTTGATGTAGTCCTGCCAGGCCGCCGCGTGGCGCCGGTCGTGCATCCAGACGCCCAGCCACAGCACCATCACGCTGGCAAACAGCGCCGTGCAGCCTTCCAGCAATTCACGCTGGGCGCCGCTGACATCAATCACGTACGCCGCCAGCGCCCAGGTGGCCAAGCCGGCCAACAGCGCCAGGCCCCAGCCGACGTTGACGCTGCGCACCGCCGATTGCTGGCCGGTGTTACGCAGGAAAGCCAGGATCGCGGCAAGCACCAGGATCGCTTCCAGGCCTTCGCGCAGCAGGATCAGCAAACCGGAGATGTAACTCAACGACCAACTCAGGCCGTCGCCGCCGAGCAAGCCGGCAGACTCACCGAGCTTGCCCTTGGCCACGTCCAGGCGCTGTTGCACCTGCTCGATCGGCAGTCCGTCCTGCAATGACTGCCGATAGGCCATCAGCGCCTTCTCGGTGTCCTTGCGCACATTGGCGTCGACATTATCCAAGGAGCTTTCCACCAGCTCGAAGCCTTCCAGATAAGCAGCTACCGACAGGTCATAGGCTTGTTCGTGGTCGCCGTTACGGAACGCGGCCAGGCTTTTGTCCAGGGTGGCGGACGTGTAATCGAGCAACTGCGCCGGGCCGCGCTTGACCTGCGGCGGTTGTGCACGCTGGGCGCGGAAGGTCGCCGCCGCCGCAGGGCCGTCTGCCGCCAGCACTTCGTTGGGCGTCTGGCGCGCCAAGTCGGCGAGGTTGAAGGGCTGTTCGCTCTTGGCCGCAGCCGGGTCCGCTGTGAAACCTGCGATGTACGTGGCGAGGTCCCAACGCTGACGGTCATCCAACTGATCGGAAAAGGATGGCATGTCGGTGCCTTCGACACCCAGGCCCAGGGTGTTGTAGATCGCATACAGGCTCAGGCGATCCAGTCGCGTGGCATCGCGCAGGTTAGCCGGCGGCGGTGTCATGCCCATGGCGGCCGGGCCATCGCCGGCGCCAGCAGTACCGTGGCACACCGAACAGTGCTGTGCGTAGAGCGGCGCACCGCGCGTGGGATCTGGAGTGATCGCCGGCGCCTGGCTGACTTCATACGCCACTGCCAGTTTGGCGCCCAACTGACGCGCCTGGCGGGCGACAGTTGCGCCGTCTGCATGGGCAGTGACGGCCGCCAGCAACTCATCGACGCCCTTTATCAACTCGGCGCGTTCGGGTTTTTCCGGCAGTTGCGCGACCAGACCCTGCAGCACGCCCAGGAACTCCACCTGCTCGCGGTATTCCGAGTCGTCCACCACCTTGCCCGCCTCTACCGTCGGCGGGTAGTCGGCGCCGATGTAATCGAGCAAATGCAGAGCCTGTGGTGCGCCTTCGGCGGTCGCGGCCCATAGATTGAAGCTGCACGACATCAACACCGGCAGCATCAGCCAGGCGAGAAAGCGGAAAGGGGCAGTCATGAATGAATCTCAGGTGGAAATACGAAGTAACACTATTGTTGAGCTTTAACCGATTTGACTCAAGGTGTTATTTCGTCACGCCCCTCCCACATTTTGATCCAGTTTCTTCAGTCAGGCCGTCGCGCGATGCAGGCTGGCGAGAAAACCGGCGGCACCGACGAACAGCCCGGCGAACGTACGGTTTACACGCTTCTGCTGTCTCGGCGAGCGCAGCAGGCGCAGGACTTTCGAGGCCAGACCCGTGTAACCGGCCATCACGATCATGTCGACGCTGATCATCGTCGCACCGATGATCAGGTACTGAATCGCCAACGGCGCCTGTGGATTCACGAACTGCGGCAACACCGCGAGCATGAACACCAGCGCCTTGGGGTTGCTGGCGTTGACCAGGAACCCGCGGAACATCATCGCCAGCGGCTTGCCGATCGGACGTATCGCCGCGTCATCGGTCATGTCCAGCGGCAAGGCGCGCCATTGCTTGATGGCCAGGTACACCAGGTACGCCACCCCGAACCATTTGATCGCATAGAACGCGGTCGATGACGTCGCCAGAATCGCCCCCAGGCCGCCCGCCACCACGGCAATCTGCATCGCCAGGCCCAGTTGCAGGCCAATGGCGTTCCAGTAGCCGCGTACAAAACCGTACTGCAGACCGCTGGACATCGAGGCGATGGCGCCTGCGCCGGGGGAAAGGGAAATGATCCAGCTGGCCACGAGAAAAGCCAGCCACGTGTCGAGTGCCATAGCACACCTCGAAAGGGAGTTTGTGGTTGTGCCTTAAGCTAACTCCGGCGACCAAAGGCTGGCTATAAATTTTTACAAGATATGATTCTAGCGGTCGCCAGGGAACACGTGCGTACCAGGCCAGCGCCGTACCGAACGCTGGAAGAACAAGCTGTTGGGCACTTGCACCATCGCACTGTCGGTGCCGGCCTCCTGCACCTCGATCAGCGTGGTATAGAGCAGATTGATCGCCACCACGCGCCCCTTCACGCCGGGCTTGTCGACGGTGTCCACCAGTTCGACGATATCGCCGAGGCGAAACGGACCCACGGTGAAGATCAAAATGGCGCACAGCAAATTGGACAGCACGGACCACATGGCGAAGAAAGCCACTGCCGCCACGGCCACAAAGCCTGACAGCGCAGTCCACAGCACCGTGGCAGATACACCCAGGCGGCCCAACACGAAGATCAGCGCGCTGCCCATGATCAGCCAGCGCAGGCCTCCACGCAGCGGCATCAGCAACTGCGGCGGGAACGGATAGCGCTCACCCAGGCGGGTCAGGCCTTTGGCGACAAAACGCTGGGCAAGGTAGCCGGCCAGCAGGATCAGCAGGATTTGCACGCCGATCCACACAGGTTCGATCCATTGCGCCGGCAAGGGCAGCTGCAACGCGTCCATCAGGACAGCGCCTCGAGCTGCGCTTGCAGGGTTTCAAGCAGTTCGAGGGCTTCCATCCAGGACTCCTCCAATTGCCCCTCGCGCACCTTGAGCCTGGCCTGTTCGGCCAGCAAGTCACGCAATTCATCCTTGCGCGCGGCCTCATACACGGCGCTGTCGCCCAGGCTGGTTTCGATCCTGGCCAGGCGCTCATGCACCTTGCCCAGCTCGGCCTCCAGCTTGTCGGCTTCGCGCTTGTGCGGGGCCAACTGCTGACGCAGTGCGGCGGCGGCCTGGCGCTGGGCTTTCTTGTCGGTCTTGTCCGGGTTGACCGGGGTATTGCTCACCGGCGCATTGCGCAGACGATAGTCAGTCAGCCAGCGCGCATAGTCGTCCAGGTCGCCATCAAACTCTTCGACCTTGCCATCGGCCACCAGCAGGAAATTATCGGTGGTGCTCTTGAGCAGATGGCGGTCGTGAGACACCACCAATACTGCACCGCTGAACTCCTGCAGGGCCATGGTCAGCGCCAGGCGCATTTCCAGGTCCAGGTGGTTGGTCGGTTCGTCGAGCAGCAACAGGTTCGGGCGGTCCCATGCAATCAGGGCCAGGGCCAGTCGGGCTTTTTCACCACCGGAGAAGTTCAGCACCGGCTCGTCGATGCGCGCACCACGGAAGTCGAAGCCTCCGAGGAAGTCGCGCAGGGTTTGCTCGCGTTCGCTCGGCGCCAGGCGCTGCAGGTGCAACAACGGGCTGGCCTTGGCATCGAGCGAGTCCAGTTGATGCTGGGCGAAGTAACCCACCACCGTGTTCTCGCCACGGGTCAGGTGCCCGGCCAAAGGCTCAAGCTCGCCCGACAGATTCTTGATCAGCGTCGACTTGCCCGCGCCGTTAGGCCCCAGCAAACCGATCCGCGCGCCGGGTATGAGCTGCAGCTTGACCTTCTCCAGGACGGTCTTGTCGCCATAACCCAGGCGCGCATCCGACAGGTCGAGCAGGGGGCTGGAGATTTTCACCGACTCACGGAACACGAAGTCGAACGGCGAATCGACGTGGGCCGCCGACAACTCTTCCATGCGCTCCAGGGCCTTGATCCGGCTCTGGGCCTGGCGGGCCTTGGTGGCCTGGGCCTTGAACCGGGCGATGTAGCTTTCCATGTGCGCGCGCTGCGCCTGTTGCTTCTCGAACGCTTGCTGCTGTTGGGCCAGACGCTCGGCACGGGCGCGCTCGAAGGCGGTATAGCCGCCACGGTAGAGCGTGATTTTCTTCTGTTCGACATGGGCGATATTGTCGACCACGGCGTCAAGGAAATCCCGGTCGTGGGAAATCAGCAACAAGGTGCCCTGATAGTTCTTGAGGAAGTCTTCCAGCCACAGGATCGCATCGAGGTCCAAGTGGTTGGTCGGTTCGTCGAGCAGCAACAGGTCCGAGGGACACATCAGCGCCTGAGCCAGGTTCAGGCGCATGCGCCAGCCGCCGGAGAAGTCGGCGACCGGGCGATCCATCTGTTCGTTGGTAAAACCCAGGCCGGCCAGCATCTTGCGGGCGCGGGCGTCGGCGGTGTAGCCGTCGGCGCTGTCGAGTTCCGAGTGCAGGCGCGCCTGGGCGGCGCCGTCCTGGGCTGTTTCCGCTGCGGCGAGGTCGCGCTGTACCTCGCGCAGACGCAAGTCGCCATCGAGCACGTAGTCGATTGCGATGCGGTCCAGGGTGTCGATCTCCTGGCGCATATGGGCGATACGCCAGTCGGCCGGCAGCAGGCAGTCCCCGGAATCCGGGGTCAGCTCACCCAGCAACAGGGCAAACAACGTGGATTTTCCGGCGCCGTTGGCACCGATCAGGCCGGCTTTGTGACCGGCGTGCAGGGTCAGCTCGGCATCTTCAAGAAGACGTTGCGGGCCACGCTGTAATGTTAGGCTTTGAAGTCGGATCATAATGGCGGCGGAGTCTACCAGCTTCGTTGACCGCTGGCTTGGGTGTGAATATGTGCGCTGACCTGTGGAGCTTTGCCCTCTCGACTTATGCCCGCCCCGGTGTGGAGGCCGCTTGCCTGCGGTTGCAGGAACAGGGAGCGGATGTGTGCCTGCTGCTGTGTGGTGCGTGGCTGGAACAACGGGGTGTGGCGCGGCTGCCCGAGCGCGTCGTGGCACTGCAACAGCTTGCGCGGCCGTGGCGGATGCACGTCGTCGAACCCTTGCGAGCGGTACGTGTGCAATGGCGGGCGATGGCACAGCAGGATGCGCATCTGGATGAATTGCGAGAGCAGGTCAAGGCCTTGGAGCTGGAGGCCGAGCGAGCCTTGCTGATGCGCCTGGAAGCGCTGACGCAGTCATGGTCGAGCAATGAGGTGACAGGTCGACAGGAATGGCTTGAAGGTCTGGCGACCGAAGCCGCCAACCTTGACCACAACGCGCTGCAGCAGCTGCGCGTCATGGTCACCCGCGCTTAGGAAGCGCTGGTTGGGGTGACGCTTGGCGCTGCCGGTGCAGCAGCGCTGCCGACGGATGCGGTTGGAGCGGAGGACGCTGCCGGGGTAGCGGCAGTTGCTGCGGGAGTTGCTGGCTTTGCAGGTGCTGGCTTTGCCGCAGCAGGCTTGGCAGCGGGTTTTGCGGCCGGTTTTGCAGCTGGCTTGGCGGCTGGTTTGGCAGCAGTGGTTTTAGCGGCTGGCTTGGCGGCCGGTTTTGCAGCAGCGGTTTTGGCAGCTGGCTTGGCGGCTGGTTTTGCAGCAGCGGTTTTAGCAGCTGGCTTGGCGGCCGGTTTTGCAGCAGCGGTTTTGGCAGCTGGCTTAGCGGCTGGTTTGGCAGCAGCAGTTTTAGCGGCTGGCTTAGCGGCTGGTTTGGCAGCAGCAGATTTAGCAGCTGGCTTGGCGGCTGGTTTCGCAGCAGCGGTTTTAGCGGCTGGCTTGGCGGCTGGTTTCGCAGCAGCGGTTTTAGCGGCTGGCTTGGCGGCTGGTTTTGCAGCAGCGGTTTTAGCCGCTGGCTTGGCGGCTGGTTTTGCAGCAGCGGTTTTAGCCGCTGGCTTGGCGGCCGTTTTAGCCGGCGCCTTCGCTGCAACAGCCTTGCTCGCCGGCTTCTTGGCCGCGCTGGCTGCGACAGCTTTTGCCGGAGTACGAGTACCCAGCGCCTTGGTGACAGCTTCCTTCACACGACCAACGCCCTGAGCCAGTTTCAGGCTTTCCTGAGCGTCTTTTTTGAGTTGGGAAATGTAGCTGCGGGTTTCGGCTTGGCGATCCTTGAGGGCGTCCAGCAGGTCCTCAAGTTCTTTAACAGCGTCTTTGGCCTTGGCTTGTGCCTTGGCCTTGCCGGCAGTGGCGGCGTCTTGCAGTTTGGTGCGGGATTTGTGCAGCTTTTCTTGCGCTTTGCCGCGTTGTTTTTCCAGTTTGGCGAGCAGTTTTTCTGCATCGGCCAAGGCTTGGGAACAAGCGCTTTCCAGATGTTCGAGCAGGCTGCCCGACAATTGTTGGAGTAAGTGCAACGGGGTATTTACAGGCTTCTGTTTGGCCGACATGGTTTACCTCCTGGCTGACGTGGGTGCGGCTCATACTAGCCCTCTGCTCTTACCGCCGCTAGGGCATGTTGACAGTATCGTTTGCGTTGCGTTGCAACGTACGAAAATTCTTATCGATATAACAGAAAAGCGCACCACTACTCAGCCATTTACGCTGGCATAATCCGTCGCACTTCAGGCGGGAGGACACCTATGTCGCGTTACCTTTTCGTAGTGCTTGCCCTGGCGATTTCCAGCGCCGATGCGGACGAGCAATCGCCGCCAAAAACCGCTGTTCAAGATCAGCATGACCTCGCCTACAGCCTGGGCGCCAGCCTCGGTGAACGCTTGCGCCAGGAGGTCCCCGACTTGCAGATCCAGGCCCTGATCGATGGACTCAAACAAGCCTACCAGGGCAAACCATTGGCACTGGACAACGCGCGCATCGAACAGATTCTTGCACAGCACGAAGCACAGAACGCCATCGACAACCCAGCGCCGCAGAGCGAAAAAGCTCTCGCCGCCGAACAGCAATTTTTGTCGAAGGAAAAAGCTGCAAAGGGTGTGCGTGAGTTGGCGGACGGCATCCTGCTCACCGAGTTGACGCCGGGCACGGGCACCAAGCCGTTGGCAACTGATGAGGTGCAGGTGAAATATGTGGGTCGGCTGCCCGATGGAAGCGTGTTTGACCAGAGCGCACAGCCCCAGTGGTTTCGCCTGGACAGCGTGATCAGTGGCTGGCGCAGTGCATTGCAGCAGATGCCCACCGGCGCGAAATGGCGTCTGGTAATCCCCTCGGCCCAAGCCTACGGCGCGGACGGCGCAGGCGAATTGATTGCGCCCTACACACCCCTTGTCTTCGACATCGAGTTACTCGGGACCCGCCACTGACGCATAAAAAAACGGTGCGTCAAGCGCACCGTTTTTTATCGCATTGCCCCGATCAGACCTGAGCAGGCTCTTCTTTGTGGGCGTTGTGCAGCACTTCGATCAGGCAATCTTCAAGCTCGAAACGCTCATGCAACAGACCACCCAGCTCTTTGAATTTTTCCGCGACACACTTGCCTTCATCGCACAGATCGTTAAAAGCCAGCAGCTTTTCGGTAATCACATCAATGCGCGGGTAAAGGGTCTCAGCGAACTCAAGACCGCGCTTGTCCTCGAAGGCTTCCGCTTCCTTGGTGAGTTGCGTGTAGATACTCAGGTGACCGGCAGAAACGTAATCCACCAGTACGACACAGAAGTCCTGCAACGGCTCACGTTTCTCGGCCAGCGCTCCAGGCTCGGCCCCCAACTCATCAAAAGCCAGAACCAATTTGCGACGCGCATCCAACCACTTATCGATCAGTGTGTGCACGCCACCCCAGCGTTCGCGAGCATTCTTGCAACGTTCCAACATGATGATCTCTCTTCCCTATAGGGGACGCTGCTGCACCGTGCCCGCGCAATGCTTCAGGGTTGAAGCGGCAATCGGACGAGGTCGCGTCTGACAAGCGGTTTCGATAACGCGTGCGGGCCAGATTATGCCCGCATCACTATGGCTTCAAGGTACGCAGGAGAGAAAGTTCATACAAGCGTTTAATCCCGTCCTACCACATGAACAGAATTTTCCTCGCTTTGTGATACGTGACGCCGGCCAGGCAACAACCGGGAAAGCAGTGTGCTCCACAGAATCAGCATCGCCAGGAAAAACAGCAGGCTCCACTCCGGAACGCTGAGGTCAAATAACGTCCAATTGATTTCGACGCAGTCGACCGATCCCTTGAAGACTGACTGGACAGCCCGCCAGAACGACAGGTGCTCAATCATGTAGTCCAGGCTTGGCCAGCAGTTGGGCATCTGATCCGGCGGAGTGTTCTGCAGCAGCACTTGGCGCCCGGCGGTGACGGCGCCGAATAATGCACACCCGATACTCGCCAGCCCATACAGGCACACGCCTGTGCGGCCAGGATTATGCAGGGCGGCGATCAGGTTGATCAGTACAAAGACGGCGAGAAACAACCGTTGTACCTGGCACAAAAAGCAGGGCTGTAACAGCGCACCATATTCCAGATAGAAAGACACGCCCAACGTCAGCGCACCGGCCATGAACGCCAGGACAAACAAGGAGCGTAAAGGGGCCAAAGACATTGTTTATCCGCACCGCAAGAGATAGGTCGCTACGGTAGAGGAAAGGCCCGATCCCTTTCAATACGCCTTGGAGCGGACAATTCCGCGAAGAGACAAGGAGATTCCGTCAACACACGGAGGAAATCGCCCTACAACACGTAAGAATTGATTACAGGCCTACTTAAGCTCAGTAATTACAAAGAGTTAAAGGGTTGGCTGACAGATAGATCTGAGCCAACCCGTGAACACTTTCCTACTTCAAGCTTGCGCCGGTGCTGGCAAGGGTGAGGCCAGTAGACGATTATCGAGTAACCCCAAGCCTTCCTGGAACAGCCGGTTGCTGCGCTCGGTATCACCCAATTGGGCGAGCAAACGGGCCAATTCGGCACAGGCTTCGGGATTGCGCTGCACCTGCAGGCTGCTTTCCAGATAATCCCGGGCCTTTCCCCACAGGCTGTTCTGCAGGCAGAGACGACCCAGCGTCAGCAACAGGCTGGCATCGCCAGGATGATCCTTCAGCCAGCCTTCGGCAAACTTCAACTGACGGGCCGGGTCGCTGCCGCGCAGCAGGCCATAGAGCCGAATAAGATGGCTGTCATAACTGCGCTTGATCGCACCGCGCAGCACTTCCTCGGCCCTGGCATCGGCGCCCAGTCGACGCAGTTGATCGGCATAAGCCAACACCAGTTGTGGCTCCTGGCGCTGGGCTGAAGTCAATTGCTCCCATGCGCGGTCAAGGGACTGCAAGCCGGCTTCGCCATGCTCCTCACGCTGGGCCGCCAGGCCAAGGTTTTCTCCCCAGGCCCGACGCTCCAATTCAGCCAGCTCGCTGGCCGGCAACACCTTGTCTTTACGCAGTTCGGGCAACAGGCGAATCACCGACGACCAATCGCCACGCTGCTGGTGCAATCGCTGCAACTGTCGCAGGACCTGGGCGTTGTGGGGATGGCGCTCGTGCATGGCCTGCAGGGTGGTCAGGGCACCTTCCGTATCGCCACGGTCCATCTGGAGTTGCGCATGGCTCAAGGCAACGGCCAGCTCCGCCTGGGGCTGGCGAGCCAGGGCGCGCTCGAGCAAAGCATCCGATGCCTCGTAACGGCCCAGCTCGTTGGCCGCACGTGCCGCGCCGAGGTAGTACAGCAATGGCTGGCGCTCCGCCTCGGCAGCACGGTGCAGGTGGCGTTCGGCACTGGCCCAGCGGCCTTCGGCAAGGTCCATCTGGCCTTGCTCGATTGCAACTTGCACACGGCGGCTGCGATTGCGCCGCGACCACGGGTTGACCACACCGCCGGAAACGCTGACCAGACCCAACAGCACTCGGATCAGGTAGATCGCCAGGCCTATGGCGAACACCGCCACCAATGTGGCCCACAGGCTGGACTCGTAATGCAGCAAATGGGGATAGGTAATCAGCACGTAGCCGGTGTGTTTGGAAATGCCCACGGCCAGCGCCAGGGCGATCGCAATTGCCAGCACCAGGATCACATAGAAGCGCTTCATCGGTTCTACTCCTGGGTCGCAGGCTTGGCAGCCGAAGCCTTGGCTTCGTCGGCAGACAAATGGCGGCGCTCGAGGTACGCCTGCACGGCCGCCAGGCTTGCGGCCAGGTCAGGCGTCACCACCGAAACGGCCTTGGGCTCAAGCTCGGCGATACGCGCCAGCATCGCCTTGCTCTGCGGGTTGTCCTGGTTGAAGTTATCCTGCAACACGCTACGCGCTTCGCCCAGCGAACGGCTATACACCGCCGATTCGCCGTTGAGCGCTGCCCACTGTGCCTGCTCCAGCGCCAGGCTCAAGGCCAGGCGCACCTGATTCAACCCCTGACCCGCCAGCAGCGGACGAATGTTGTCATCCGGGTTGAAGTCGATACGGAAATAACGGGAGATCTGTTCCCACCATTGGCTCAACTGATTACCCGTATCGCTGCTGGGACGGCCCTGGGAACCGGACTCGGTGAGTTGATACTCCGGAGCGACAGCCGCCAATTGCACCACCTGGTCGCGCAACGCCGCCAACTGCAGGTACAAGCCGGTGCGGTCCGGTTGTTCGGTGCTGCGCAAAGCCGCCAGGCTCTTGGCCAGTTGCTCACGGGCGGCGAACGCGCCTGGGTCGCTTTGCCCACGAAGAATTTCGTCGGCACCCTGGACCAGCGACTGGGCGCTGTTGATGTCCTGCAAAGCCGACAGACGCAAGCTGGCCAGACGAATCAGATGCTCGGCCTCAGCCAGGCGCCAATCCTTGCGGCTGGCGCCCAATACGGTTTCCAGACGCTGGTTCAGGCGCTGCTGATCACCCTGCAACTGGGCAACCAGGCGTCGACGCTCTTCCAGCTCATCCGCGCCGGGCAATTGCGCCAGGCGGGCGGCCAATTGTTGCTGGCTCTGCTTGAGGCTCTGGGATTGGTCATCGAGGGTCTGCACCTGACCCAGTTGCTGCTGGCTGCTGGCTTGCAGGGCACGGACCTGCCAGATCCCCCAGCCGCCGGCGGCAACACCGGCAGCGCCAAGCAGCAACGCGACGACCGCCAGGCCATTGCCACGGCGTGGCGCGGTGACCGGTGTCCCGACCGGCGCATCGAGCGCGGGCTGAGCTTCATCTTTAGGCAAGGCTGTTTCGCTCACGTATCCGTCCTTTGCGTATCAGAGAGTGGGAACGGGATTGCTCCCTAACGCCACTAACAAAGCCGAGGCACTCGCGCCTCGACAATCCACAACTTTTTCTGCGCCAGCGGCCCGCGCCATCTCGTAGACGCGCGGACTGGGCACAAACAACGGCAGCTTCGCCACCTGAGGCCAATCGGAGCCGGCCAGGGCCTGCAAGTGTAGAAAACCCTGCCCACTGCTGACCACCAGGCCGTTCAAGCGTTCCAACTGGATGCGTTGCATCAGTGCGCCCGCGTCGTAGGCCGGGAGAAAACGGCGGTACAACTCCAGGTAGTCGACACTAACACCTCGCTCGCGCAAACGCTCTGCGAGCAACTCCCGGCCGCCCTCGCCGCGCAGGATCAATACCCTGGCACCGGGGCATGCGATAGCCTCGCGCAAGGCCGGCAATTGAAGCAAGGCTTCGCTGTCGTCACCCGTTGGCGGATAGTGGACGTCCAAACCCTGATCGGCCAGTACCTGTGCCGTGGCCGCCCCCACACTGAACCACGGCAGTCGCGGCCAGGGCGCGGTCAATTGTTGCAAGGCAAGACGCGCCGCCGGCTTGCTCACCACGATCACTGCGCAATAGCGCTGCAGCGCCCCAAGGACCGCCTGTTGTTCCGGCGTGACCGGTAAAGCTTCGATCTCCAGCAACGGCAGTTCGCTGCTGAATATTCCCGCATCGGACAATGTCGCCGCCAGGGCTGCCGATTCTTCGGCAGGCCGTGTCAGCAGCACTCGCCACTGGGTCACTGCGGGCCGGCCTCGCCGTAGATTTTTTGCAGAATGGCGCCAGCGCCCTTGTCCAACAGTTCCTCGGCGACCTGGATGCCCAGGGCCGTGGCGTCGCGTTGTGGACCACGCACCTCGGCGGTCAGCAACGTGCCGCCCTCCGGGTCGCCTACCAGGCCACGCAACCACAGGTTTTCACCTTCGAGCACGGCATAGCAGGCGATCGGTACCTGGCAGCCACCGTTGAGGTGCTTGTTCAGGGCTCGCTCGGCTGTGACACGAACTTCGGTGTCCGCGTGGTCAAGCGGCTTGAGCAGTGCGTGAATTTCGCTGTCGGCGGTACGGCATTCAATGCCGACCGCGCCCTGCCCGCCGGCCGGCAGGCTGTCTTCGACGCTGATTGCGCGGGTGATGCGGTCTTCGAAGCCCAGGCGGATCAGGCCGGCGGCGGCGAGGATGATCGCGTCATACTCGCCCGCATCGAGCTTGGCCAGGCGCGTGTTGACGTTGCCACGCAGGAAGCGGACCTGCAGGTCGGGTCGACGGGTCAGCAATTGGGCCTGGCGACGCAGGCTCGAGGTGCCCACGATACTGCCCAGGGGCAACTCATCCAGAGATGCGTAAGTGTTGGAAACAAAGGCGTCGCGCGGGTCTTCCCGCTCACAGATGCAAAAAAGGCCCAACCCTTCAGGGAAGTCCATGGGCACGTCTTTCATCGAATGCACAGCGATGTCTGCTTCATTTTCCAGCAGCGCGGTTTCCAGCTCCTTGACGAACAGCCCCTTGCCGCCAATTTTCGACAGCGGCGAGTCCAGCAGCTTGTCGCCGCGACTGACCATGGGCACCAGGGTCACCCTGAGGCCAGGATGAGCCTGTTCAAGACGTGCTTTGACGTACTCGGCCTGCCATAAGGCCAGGGCGCTTTTACGGGTGGCGATGCGGATTTCGCGAGAAGACATGGATCAATCCGTACTGAATAGATACGGCAGATAATAACAGCTCAGGCAAATACGCTTTGATTTGAATCAGCAAGTGCGGGGCCTCCCTGGCCGCATCACACCGGGATAGGAACTGCAGAGCTCGCCACCGCCCCTGGCTAGAGCTGCTGCATCATCTTGCGCACGCCGGCGACATGGCGCCGACTGACGATCAGGGCATCGCCGTTGAGCCCCTTCAGAAAGAGCTGGAAGTGGCCAAGAGGCGTGCGCTGCAAGCGCTCGATTCGCTCGCGAGCCACCAGCGCATTGCGATGGATGCGCACAAAGCGGTCGCCGAACTCATCCTCCAGGGCCTTGAGCGGCTCATCGAGCAACACTTCGCCCGCTTCGTGACGCAAGGTCACGTATTTATGGTCGGCGATAAAATAGACCACCTGAGCGAGGGGAATCAGCTCGATGCCCTTGCGGGTGCGTGCGCTGATATGGCTGCGGGGGCCATTGCCACTCTGGGCAGCCGGTTGGGTCAGGGCTGCGAGCTGGGCGCGACTGGGACGCTCGGCCTTCTTCAACGCCTTGAGCAATGCGTCGCCGGCCACCGGCTTGACGAGAAAACTCACACCGCTTTCTTCGAGCGTCTGTGCAGAAAACTCTTCCTGTGCCGCGCACAGCACCAAGGCCGGTGGCGATTCGCGCTCGCTCAGACGGGCAGCGACTTGCAGGCCATCGAGGAGCGGCATGCGGATATCGAGCAACACCACATCCGGCTTGAGGCTGTCGATCAGCGTCAACGCCTCTTCGCCGCTGGTGGCGCTCGGTTCAAGGACTGTATAACCCTCGATTTCACTGACCAGACGGCTCAGTCGCTCGCGGGCTTGGGGTTCGTCATCAACGATCAGGACATTCATATTGCGCTGGATTCCTGCGTGAGTCTCGCACAAGGATAGCGTAGACAGGTGCGGTGACTTACGTCACAGCGATCCACGCTAAGACTGGCGCAAGCGGCAAAAAGTGCCCTTGGAGTGGCACCCAAATTTACCCGGACCTGTTCAATAGCGCCCAAGACCCGCCAACTTCGCGCATTGTCATAGGGTTTGCTGATACACAATCCGAATACCCCCGTATTTAATGGATAGTCTGGGCTCTGACCGCATCACCCGACTTTGGTGCATTCACACACTCTCAGTCCAACTGTAGACGCTCGCTGGAACGATATTGCTCAATCGTCAAATATCGTTTCAATAACGGCCTGCTCCCAGTCTCGTCCTGGATGCGATCGGCGGCAAGGCACTTAGCCATCCTTTGTACAAATAAAATTGCCGTCCACCCGCACCATCGCGTCCGCGAACAACCCTGTTATTATCGGCGGCACACCTTCACGCCTTTTTTAAGCAGATCACGAGCGAATTCATGAGCACCGACAAGACCAACCAGTCCTGGGGCGGCCGCTTCAGTGAACCCGTCGACGCCTTCGTCGCGCGCTTCACCGCCTCCGTCAACTTCGACCAGCGCCTGTACCGCCACGACATCATGGGCTCCATCGCCCATGCCACCATGCTGGCCAAGGTCGGCGTGCTGACCGATGCCGAGCGCGACAGCATCATCGAAGGCCTGACCACCATCCGGGGCGAGATCGAAGCCGGCACGTTCGACTGGCGCGTCGACCTGGAAGACGTGCACATGAATATCGAGGCACGCCTGACCGATCGCATCGGTGTGACCGGCAAGAAGTTGCACACCGGTCGCAGCCGTAACGACCAGGTGGCCACCGATATCCGCCTGTGGCTGCGCGATGAAATCGATCTGATCCTGGCTGAAATCACCCGCCTGCAGAAAGGTTTGCTGGAACAGGCCGAGCGCGAATCGGACACCATCATGCCCGGCTTCACGCACCTGCAGACCGCTCAGCCCGTGACCTTCGGCCACCACCTGCTGGCCTGGTTCGAAATGCTCAGCCGCGATTACGAGCGCCTGGTCGATTGCCGCAAGCGCGCCAACCGCATGCCACTGGGCAGCGCCGCGCTGGCCGGCACCACCTACCCGATCGACCGCGAGTACACCGCGCAGTTGCTGGGCTTCGATGCCGTGGGCGGTAACTCCCTGGACGGCGTGTCGGACCGCGACTTCGCCATCGAATTCTGCGCCGCCGCCAGCATTGCGATGATGCACCTGTCGCGCTTTTCCGAAGAGCTGGTGCTGTGGACCAGCGCGCAATTCCAGTTCATCGACCTGCCGGACCGTTTCTGCACCGGCAGCTCGATCATGCCGCAAAAGAAAAACCCCGACGTTCCCGAACTGGTACGTGGCAAGAGCGGCCGCGTATTCGGCGCGCTGATGGGCCTGCTGACCCTGATGAAAGGCCAGCCGCTGGCCTACAACAAGGACAACCAGGAAGACAAGGAACCGCTGTTCGACGCCGCCGACACGCTGCGCGATTCACTGCGTGCGTTTGCCGACATGATTCCGGCGATCAAGCCCAAGCATGCGATCATGCGCGAAGCGGCCTTGCGTGGTTTCTCCACCGCGACCGACCTGGCCGACTACCTGGTGCGTCGTGGCCTGCCCTTCCGCGACTGCCATGAAATCGTTGGCCATGCCGTGAAGTACGGCGTGGACACCGGCAAGGACCTGGCGGAAATGAGCCTGGAAGAACTGCGCCAGTTCAGCGACCAGATCGAGCAGGACGTATTTGCCGTGCTGACCCTGGAAGGCTCGGTGAATGCCCGTAATCACATCGGCGGCACTGCGCCGGCGCAGGTGAAGGCCGCAGTCGTGCGTGGCCAGGCACTGCTCGCCAGTCGCTAAAAAATGTGGGGGGGCGGTGCGACGATTCGACTTGCCCCCCCGATGGCGGTGGGTCAGTCACACATGTGCTGACTGACACTCCCTCATCGGGGCATAGGTATCTACACAATTTTGGTGCGACACCGCTCCTATGGCGAGGGAGCTAACGCGTATCTACCTGACGCTCCGAGGTCGAACTGTGGGAGGGGGCTTGCCCCCGATGGCGGCCTCTGGGCTGGCCGGGATGTTGGATTGGACCGAGTACATA